>DHAH01000085.1:0-3115 GCA_002397345.1 Clostridiales bacterium UBA4959 | reverse complement strand
TTAAATATTTTCAGCGGCTCGAAACTGAGCAGATATATCATTGAGATAAGCACCGTCACGACGACCACAATGCTCATGCCGGCAAGCACCGCGACGCCGTTGAACGCAAGTATATTTGCCATAGGCAGCGATGTGTCAATCCAACCCTCGAACGCCGATTTAACTGTGTTCGATAACCCGAATATAAACACAAGCTGCCCGATTCCAATCGCTACGAGCGAGGTGAAGAGCATAAAACTCAGCGTTTCAAGTATGTACGAACCCATTATTTTGGGTTTGCTCATGCCCACGGAGCATAGCACCGCGAACTCGTATTTGCGGTTGGAGAGGTACATGATGCTCGTGACGACTGTGGTGATGATGAGCATTGAGATGATGATGATAAGGAAGATGAGAGAGGATATAACTATTTGACCCGAAATACTAAATACTCCTTCATCAAAATTATAAAAATGAGTCGATGTTAAAGATTTTTTAATATCTTTATTTTGAGATAAAAGAAATTGTTGAAAATCACCATATTGTTTATAGTCTTTTAATATTCCGACACATTTATAACCGTAACTATCCCTGTTATTTACTCCGAAATAGTTTGATACACTAAAAGGGTTCTCTTTTTCATACCAAAGATTCATTCCGGGGTCTACATCGGGAGTTCCCGGTCTATATTGTGTTGCCAGTTTTACAACAGTATCTTGTGTTGTATATAATAAAGATCCTGTAAAAGGATTTCCTGATTCTCCATATGGCGGTTCAGCTTTCGCAATACCGACAACAGTCAATTCTATGTTGTCACCGCTTCCGCTTAGAATAACTTTGTCACCAATATTTAATGAAGAAAAAACAAATTGCGAATATTTCTCTTTGTTTATAATGCATTCATTATCATTCTCGAACATTCTACCTTCGATTAATTCGAATTTTTCTCCAGAATATTCTAATAGCTTTGTATCAAGTCCAATGAATGAAATGCCAAATCCTATATATCTGTTTTTTTCATCTTTTTTTTCGGTTGATTTTATATCATTTTGAATATATTCGATATTTAATTTATCGAATAAAATATTGGAGTTTGTTTCAACTGCAGGATAGTAAATTTCTTTCAAGTATTTATCGCAATCAAGTTTAGACAGAGCTTTTTTAATATCAAGACCAATATAATCCGTAAAATGTATATCTACAGTCCCACCGTATTTTTCGTTTGTTTTTGCAGAATAAGAATCAAGTGCTGATAATATGTTCGCAGAAGATAAAACACCAACAATAAGCGGTAAAAACAGCACGAACAGGATTATATAGCGGGTCTTATTACGAAAAATGTTTTTGAAGGGTGGTAATGAGTTCATGTTTATTCTCCTTATAATGGTGTGAATATTGATAATTATCAATATTCACACCGTATTAATGTTGTGTATTTACAATTTTAGAATCGTGGATGTTTATCAACAATTTCATAACCACACTTGTCACATTTGTAATAAATTAATACATATTCATCAGCATATACAATAGGTCCATTTTGTATATAATGATGGCGTTCTTGCACAATTATTTCACCATCTTCTGTGTATGTACGCGAATCACCACACCAATAACATTTTTCTGCTACTTCCCATTTTTCTTTTACAGTGTAGCAAAAGTAATCGTCTGACCCATAAGATGAGGTGCCTTTTTGAATTCGGCTATAAAATTGGTACCAGTGATTGCAAGTTGCAAACAACCAAAAACCACCGCCACCATTAAGTTCGCTTGCCACGGTTTCGCTAGTGCAAGTTTCGTCGTGCACATGACCGGGTTCCTCCGATTCACCCACCGCCGCGACCGGGAAGATAGCAACCGCGAAAAGCACAAGTGCGAGCACGAGGGAAAGGATGCTTTTGTTGAACTTTTTCATTTCGGATTTTCCTTTTAAAATATAATTTTGGGTATTTGCGGGGAAGCTGGAAAATGAGTTCGCCGTTTTCGTTATACATCATTCCTTTCATACATCTTTCGCTGCTACAGTCGACTTTCGCGGGTGGTAGATTTTATTATATAGGCAAACCCTGATCGGGGGTCTGCGTTATATCAATATGAGGTGGAAGTGTTTTATTTTGTAGTTCGCTTGATGTAAAGGGTTTTATGTGGGACAATATACCTGATATGGGGAAATTATATCAAAATAAGTCACAAATGTCAAGATGTATTTCATAGTAATTTAAAATAATTGTATAAAAGATACAACAACATAATTAAAAATATAATATATTACCAAATTGCGATTATGCAGGTACCACCCTCCTTTTTTACGAATAACGTTTATTAAATATATTCAGCGGCTCGAAGCTGAGCAGATATATCATTGAGATAAGCACGGTCACGACTACGACTATACTCATGCCGGCAAGCACCGCAATACCGTTGAAGAATAACAAATTTGCTATCGGCAGAGATGTGTCGATTAATCCCACATAAAACGACTTGACTGTGTCTGATAATCCGAATATAAATATCAATTGTCCGGCTATTATCGCGGCAAGCGAGGTAAAGAACATGAATGTAAGCGTTTCAATTATATATAAACCCATTATTTTTGGCTTGCTCATGCCCACGGAGCATAGGACGGCAAATTCGTATTTGCGGTTGGAGAGGTACATGATGCTTGTGAAAATTGTGGTGATGGTGAGCATAGCTATGATGATAATTAAAAAGATCCTTGACATGCTGTTTGTTTGTGCAGACGGAATTAATACGGTATCCTCATAATTATAAAACTGATCGGCATACACTGTAATGTCTTTGAATATATTATGCAGGTATTCTTGAAACCGCGGCATTAAACGGTAGTCTTTTAATATAACAACACATTTATATCCATATTCACTTCTTGCGTTTATAGTTGGTACTTTACAAACGCTGAAAGGATTATCCGGTTCATACCATGGATTGATATTGGGGTCAAGGTCGAGCAAATCGTCATCTTTCCTATATCTTGTTGCCAGCTTAAGAGCATATTGATTCGTTTCTACACCCGGATAATATATTTTTTCAATAAAACTATCATCTTTAATTTGATCCATGCGCTTTTTTATATCGCAGCCGGTTGGTATTATGGCAACACCGCATAAAAAAGCCT
>DHAH01000071.1:7243-12850 GCA_002397345.1 Clostridiales bacterium UBA4959 | reverse complement strand
CTGATTCCCCGGTTCAAATCCGGGTGTCGCCTCCAAAAAAATTACGCCCCTTGCGGGCGTTGTTTTTTTGGACATGAAGTGCGGATTTGAGCCGTGTTCAACATCCGGGTGTCGCCTCTAAAAAAAATACGCCCTTTGCGGGCGTTGTTTTTTTGGACATGAAGTGCGGATTTGAACCCCAAATTTTCGAAAAGCCATAATATATGGAATATGCGGAGGGCATTATGCCCTCCGCATAGAATTTGCAATGACTTTTATTTGGATTTCAATTCGGCATATTCAGCCATCGCTTTTTCGAGTTGCTTTTGAGCCGCTTTCTCGATCTTTTTATACGCGGACGCAAGGTCGGTTTTAGTGCCTCTTGCCATATCGATCATAAACGAGCCGATGTTGCCCCAATTGTACATATAACCTAAATCATAGCGTACCGTCGCCAGCACAAGGTCGATTATAGCCTCGGACGCGTCGTCGCGCGCGCCTTTTGTCTTGAGATATACTTCATAATACGCGGGTGTCAGGATATTTTTCGACTCCGCGCCTAATACATCGAGCACATAACCCACGCGGTCCAGATCCGGACAGTCGCGCGGAATGACAAGCATCGACGCGACGTGCGGATTGATCGAGTGGTAATAATTCTCCTGCTTCTCGTCATACAGCGGCATGGGCAGGATACCGAAATCGGTTTCCATCTGGCGCAGCGGTTCGATGGCGTGGAACTCGGTCGAGAAGAACAACCCTTGATCTTTACGAAACAAACCGGCGTGATCTAAGTTGGTTATATGCGCGTTGGTGCAGCGATTATTATCATATAGCAGCGCTGTATACTTTTCAAACGCGCTCACGGTATGGTCGTTAAAAAATGTGAGTGTCGGCGTGTCGCCCTCCCTCTGGCTCACAAACCGGACACCCGCGCCGATCATGCCTATGGGGATCAGGTCGCTCTGGAACAACAGCCCGAAGCGGTCGTCTTTATCCATTTTACCATCGCCGTTGAGGTCCTCGGAAACCGAACGGCACAGCTCTGTAAATTTATCGATAGCCCAGGTTTTATCGGTGACAAACTGATACGGATCGCCGAGATTATTATCGGCGAACAGGCGCTTGTTGAACAGATTGATAGCCAGCGTCTTTTTATACATGATCCCGATGTCGCCGGTCAGCATGTAAAGGCTGCCCCCGATGGTCAGGTCATTTATACAGTTCTGGTCCCACCATGCCGCGCCCATATCGAGCGTGGGGACCGAATAAAAATCGAGCAGCGTGCCCGTCTGTGACAGTGTCGATGCCGCGTGTGGGTCAATAAATCCGATGTCATACGCGCCGTCCTGTGTGGCGACGCTCGACTTGATCTGAGTGCCCGCGGAATCTTTTGCCGGTATGTTCACGATTTTTATGCCGAGAATCTCTTCCGCCGCGCGTCTGCGCTGATATGTAGCGTCGTTTATGGTATCGCTGTTTTCCTCGGTAGCGCTGAAATCGACGTCAACCCAATATACTTTAGAGTCCGGGAAGGTGCAGATATTAAAATCCGCCCCATTATAATTAGTTCCGTCCGGGATTTTCGCTTTATATACAGTTTTAGTCGTTTCTTCGGGTTTGGATTCTCCGGAAGTAGTGTTATCCGGACCGCCGACGCTTTTATCCGCGCAGCCCGCCGCCATGCCGGATATAATAGCAAGTGCGACAAACGCGGAAATAATGTTCTGTTTCATTTCGCATGCCCCCAAATATTAATTTGATTAATACTATCATAAAGCATTAACATTGTCAATAATATTATACATATTGCAGTATGACGGGCACCGGTTAATATACAATGTTGCTAAAACCGCGCGAATGTAACAAGATATTACTTTAATCGTGCGATAACGCGTTTAATTTTGAATCCCTTTCCCGAAAAATTTTCTTCATATTCGGTTATAATATTATAGGCGGCATATTCGCTTGAATGCAGATCGCGGGTCAGTTCGTCAAGCTCAAATCCGCAGGCGGCGAATTCTTCAAGGGATGAATCGAACAGTATGTCGTTGTCGGTTTTGAGCCATATCTCCCCGCCCGGAACGAGCGCCCGTTTATATTGCTCGAGGAAACTGCGGTAGGTAAGCCGCCGCTTGCAATGGCCTTTTTTGGGCCATGGATCGGAAAAGTTGAGGTGAATGCGCTGCACTTCGCGCTCTCCGATATATTCAGACAACGCATCGGCGTTGCCAATGATGAATTTCACGTTTTGCAGTCCCATTGCTTTGGCTTTTTCAACAGCGTGCAATATCACATTGGACTGACATTCCATGGCGACAAACGCAACCTCCGGCTCCCGGAGCGCGGCTTCGGTGATAAAACCACCTTTTCCGCAGCCGATTTCCAGTACAAACGGCTTTCGCTCAAGCTCAGCCGTATTTTTAATTATATAGTCGGAGCAGGCGGCAAGCCGCTCCGCGCCGTGCTTTTTTTTTCGTACCCGCATATTGTAATTCCCCGATAAATTTGGTATAATCAAAATGAAGCTAATGACAAGTTGAATGACATAGGGATATACATCCTGCCAGTCATTTTAACTTTATTATATCATAAACCGACTGTTTTTGCAATCGTCTGAAGTGGAGGCACGACCGCGATGCAACAATACACGAAACAAGAATTTTTATCAGCGCTTACCGATTCGCTGCGTAATTACAGCGATCTTACCGACGAAATGGTGGAACGCCAGGTAAAACAGTTCGAACGCTATTTTACACGTATGTCAGATGAGGAAGCGCAGGCAGCTATAGCCGATTTCGACAGCACGGAAGCCATTGCGGCTAATATATACGAATTTGTTAAAGAAAAGGGTCGTCAAAAATCCGAGGAGGGCGCCGAAGCGCAGTCCGCACCGCCCCGGACGCGTGGTTATGACCACACCGCCTCGGATTTTACAGTGGTGGAAAGCCGCACCGCGTCTGACGCGGACGCCACGGCAATGTATGACGCGGTTAAAAGCGCTGATGTTGAAATTATTAACAAATCCGGTGATAATTTCGATGATACGGGCGGTGAAACAATAAATCTCGACCGCGTTATGCCCGATAAGCGGACGGACGAGCCGGCGGACGATCAGCGCGGACATCTGTATAATGAAACATATAATTTCGGCGGTACACGTCTGGATTTCGCCTCGCTGGACGACGCGCCGCACCCGACCGCGCCGATTTTTTGGGTGCTGCTGGCGCTCACCTTCCCGCTGTGGGGAAGTGTGCTGATAACGGTGTTCGCATTGTTCCTTTTTGCCTTCACGGCGCTTGCGACGCTTATCGTCGCGCTCGTCGCGTCCATGATCGGCATCGTCGCGGCGGGGACGGGACTATCGCTGTTCGGGATAATTTACGGCATCACACAGACGTTTAATATATTTCCGGCGGGATTGTTCGAGATTGGACTGGGCGTCACTATCGGGGGCAGCGCGATGTTCGCCGGCATTGCGGTCTATAACCTCGCCATACGGTTCCTGCCCTTTGTTATGGGAAAGCTGACTATATTCCTGCGGTTCACACTGCGGCTTGTCAAGCAGCTCTTCCTGCGGCTTAAAAAGGAGTGTGTGTCACAATGAAACCGACATCAATAATCTTTTTGTGTCTGGCAACGCTGCTCGTTGTCGGCGGCATTGTGACCTGTTATATCGCGTCGGGCATGGCGCGCGACGCGGGCATCGAGCTGTTTGAAGAAACCGCAACCGCCGATGGCGATGAATTGAAAAAAAACGTGTTGGACGCCGAGGGAATCAATAAAATCTCGCTTGTTTTAAAAGACGCCGAGGTAAATATTTATGGCGGCGCGGAAAAATCGTATATAGAAATGTATGGTTATAACACCAACACCTACGCATACTCTGTTACGGGCGGCATTTTGACTGTGGACGAATCAGTCGGGTTCATGTCCCTGCTCAATATGTCCAATGCGAAGATAAATTTCAACGGGCTGCGCCAATTTTTAACGTGGCGGGGTGATCAAAAGACTACGCATCGGATTGATATTTATTTAAACGACGATTACAGCCAGACAGACCGCGCGGTGCTTAAACAGCTCGAGGTCAAGGTCGGCGGCGGCAACATAAACGTAAAAAGCTTTAAAAACAAGGCTGACTGCACGTTTAAAATAAACCGAGGGTATTTATTGTTCGAAGGGGGTATTACAAACTCCGCGTTGTTGGCGGATATAGGCGAAGGCGGCGTCACAATACGCAATTCCGCATTAAGCAGCCTTGACGTCACCCTAAAACGCGGCGATTTTAAATTCAACGCTTTAAATTACACATATCAAACATATAACATCACAAGCAACCGCGGCGTTGTATACTTTGGCGGTGAGGATCGCGGGGACACGCTGGCGGTGACTACACCAATGGCGTTTGTTAAGGTGACGGCAAAGCTGGGTAACGGCGACGCTTATATCGAAGGACCGGAAAAATCTAAAGAGGAATCGACAGCCGATTTATCAAAATAAAAAATATGCTATAAAATACCATGTATTGAAATGTATATCACTAGCGGGAAGCGCTAATACTATCGAAGCAATGAACGAAACTTGAACAGGAGATATTCTCATGCTTGATAAAATAGCGCTGGTTCTTGCAATTATTGGCGGTATAAACTGGGGCAGCATAGGGTTGTTCCGATTTGACATCATTTCGTGGATATGCGGAGGGCAGGCAAGTCTTGTCAGCCGTATAATCTTCACGCTGGTCGGTCTTTCCGCGCTGTGGTGTATTTCACTCCTTTTCCGCAACGAAACCGACATTGTCGACGAGAGAGACCGATAAAAGAAAAATACAAAAAAATGATACGGCAATAGTGTCAAATTGCTTTTGCAATTTGATAAAAACCGTATCATTTTTTTGTTGCCGAAATCTTTTAATTAATCGTTTTAATTCGCCTTGACATGCATATGTTAATGTGTTACAATATGTTATAAAAAATGTTAAAAGAGGGCATAAATTATGGCACATTCCAAATTGAAATTATTTTCACTCGCACTTGCGCTTTTAATGGTGTTGTCATCTGTCGCCGCCTGCGCTGATAATAAGAGCGCATCAAACGATATCGGCAATGCGGCGGGCGATACAACTGTCCCGGGATCAGAATCGGAGACACGTTATAAAGCCGAGCTGC
This sequence comes from Clostridiales bacterium UBA4959, assembly GCA_002397345.1. Classification (GTDB taxonomy): domain Bacteria; phylum Bacillota; class Clostridia; order Oscillospirales; family CAG-272; genus DTU078. The sequence continues at coordinate 7,706 of DHAH01000071.1, read as the reverse complement.
CCGCCGGCACTGATTACGACGGTGCGGATTTCAACATCATGGTCTACGGCGAATCGACCATTGTATGGTATGACGTTGATTTTTCCGCTAAAGAAGAAAACAGCGAAACCATCAACGACGCTACATATCAGCGTATGCGCTCCGCGGAAGAAATATTGAAAATAAAAATCAAAGACCACAAGGGCGGGGTCCACGGCGATTCCAGCGTGCTGAAAAAGAGCGTTATGGCAAACAACGGCGCGTTTGACTGCGCGTTTATCAATACCTTCGGCGCGGCTGCGATTTCTCAGGAAGGCTATCTGATGGACCTGAATAAAATCGAAAAGCTTGATTTAAGCCAGCCCTGGTGGGATCAAAACGCGGTTAAAGACCTGTCTGTCGCGCATAAACTTTTCATGCTCACCGGCGATATTGAGATAATGTATAAAAAGTCGATCGGCGTCATCCTCTTCAACAAGCAGAT
>DHAH01000071.1:6822-7103 GCA_002397345.1 Clostridiales bacterium UBA4959 | reverse complement strand
CCATATGAACTTGTCACAAATAAAACATGGACGATCGACAAGCTGACCGACATGGCGCGCGGCGTCTCAAAAGATTTAAACGGCGATGACAAACGCGATAAAAACGACCAGTTTGGTTTCTTGTATTATTCCGATGTCATTGCGCTGGGTATCATCGGCGGCGGCGTGAATATGGTCACAAAAGATCAAGACGACATGCCCGAGCTAACCTTCTTCTCCGACCGCACAGTCGATATTTGGGAAAAATATACCAGACTGTTTTATGATAAAGAAATGTCGTT
>DHAH01000071.1:6023-6698 GCA_002397345.1 Clostridiales bacterium UBA4959 | reverse complement strand
ATAAAGAAATGTCGTTTGCCGCCAATAACGAAGACGTGTTAAAACCCATGTTCATAGCGGGTCAGGCGCTGTTCGATTTTAACGAATTCCACGCTATTGAACAGCTCCGGCAGATGAATACCGATTTCGGTATACTGCCCATACCGCTTTATGATGAAAAGCAGGAAAATTACTATCACACCATTAACCCGCATGTAGGCTCGATGCTTGTTGTGCCTACCGACTGCCCCGACTTTGCGCGTGTGGGGTATACGCTTGACACACTCGGCGCGGAGTCCAAGAACATACTGACACCCGCGTATTATGATTTGTATCTCAAAACCAAGGGCGCGCGTGACGACGCGTCTGAAGCGACAATCGACCTTGTGCTCTCGACCCTGCGCTATGACCTGGGTTATATGTATAACTGGGGCACACTTGCCGATTTCACACTCCAACTTGTCAACAATAAAAAGACCGACCTCGCGTCGTCTTATAACAAGATTGAAAAAACAATTCAAAAGAGCATGGATAAAGCGGTCGCCAACTACATAAAGCTGGATCAATAACGGAGAACTGGAGATACCCTCTGCATCTCCGGAAAATAATATATTATAGCTGCCCATTCTAAAATGGGCAGCTATAATTATGTTGTAAAATTAAACTATCAATACGGGGGTCTGGGGGAGGTCGGCG
>DHAH01000071.1:1671-5875 GCA_002397345.1 Clostridiales bacterium UBA4959 | reverse complement strand
TGCGCACACGCTAACTCCCCCAGTGTATCTCTGTTTCTCTCCGTCAATTTATAGGCTTCACGAGTGTTTCGATGTCTGAACCGGGCGGGGCGGGCTTGACATCCGGCGACTGCGCGAGACAGGTATAGAATTCGCTGCCCCCATAATACGCCCACCACTTGCCTGCATGCAGCGTCATGCCGGTGAAGAAGATCGTGTCGCGCCAGTTCGAGACAGGCTTGCGCGGCAGCTCGGCGGACAGTCCGTTCTCCCACGGGCAATCATCGTCAGTCGTCAGCACCGGACGCGGCAGCCACTCGATGGGCTTGCCGGGATTGCGCTTGTTAAACAACACCTCTCCCACGGCGTAAAAATGACCGGTATGATGTCCGCCGGTGAAAAGGATTATATCGTCGGTATGCTGCGGATTGTAATTAGTCAGCGCGAAGCAGCCCTCGCCGCCCGGCCATGAGTCCTCCAGCTCAACGGACTCCCAGTGTATGAGATCCTCCGACAAGCCCATCAGCCCGTCGTTTATATACATCATAAATTTGCCGTTAATCATCACGGCTTCGTTGTTTGGATCCTGTACCACGACGGGGTTTCGGTGGATACGCTTGGCGTTGGGGAACACCAGCCCGAGCATTTCCCAGTGGAACAAATCGTCGGAAACAGCCATACACACGCCGTTTTCCGACGGATCGTTGAATTTCTTCCAATTCCAGCGGTTGAGGTACATATAATATCTGCCCCGGAAGGAGACGACGCACACATCCTCAAAAGAGAAACGCTTATCCTCACCGGTGCGGAAAAACGGGCAAAACGCGTCGAGCTTGCGGAAATCCACACCGTCGTCCGATTCGGCGATACCAATATCGCACATATAATCGATACCGGGTACGGTGTATTCGGCTGGTGCGGGAAACTCGCCGCGATAGATATAATAAAATTTGCCGTCGCGGCGAACCACCGCGCCGTTATGCACGCCGCCGCCGTATCGACCGCAGTCCCAGCTCCCGGGTGTGGGCGCAAGCACAGGCTTGCCGTGCTTAACAAATCCGCCGATCGCCCATGTCGGGAATTTATATGCCGATGTATCAAACGGTTCGCGCGAAAACTCGCCCCAATATTTTTCCTCGTCGTATTTAAACATATCCCAGTTTTTCTTCTGCTCTGCGGTAGGTCCGGAAAACTGCCAGTCGAAAAAACCGTCGCCGTGGAAATCGCTTTTTTCTTTTGTCATTATTTATTACTCCTGCACTGTTAATAAAAAAATACGCTGGGGGGTCATTTTATGACCCCCCAGTTCCCCCGCAATCAAGGGGTTATATATTATTATACTATATTAAAACTTGACGCACAGTGTCGCCATAGCGTCAGCCGCTACGTCGAAGGTGACCTTGTCGCCGGTGATCACAGCGCTGCCCAGCTTGTGGCGCTCTGTGATGTCAACAAGCTCTGCCGAGACCGGGGTTTTCTCGAATTTCACGCTTACGCGCTGTTCCTTACCGTGCCAGTCGGACACACGGAGGATAAGACCGCCGTCCTCAGCGTTCTTAACCGCGCTGACCATGACATCGCCCTCCAGCTCGAACGCCTTGCCGTCGAGCGGCAGTGTGCCGCCGTGCTTGGTTCCCGCCGCGAAAGCAATCGGGTGAGCGAAGTTGTAAGCATGCCGCTTTGCGCAGTCGGGGCAGGTGAGCATCACGCCCAGCTTGAAATGGTGGCGTCCCAGCTCCGGATAGGGATCGGGATCGAAGGAGCTGCGTATCAGCGTGACAGCGCCGGAATCTTCGGTTCCGCGGAAGCCGTATTTGCTGTCCGCGACGACAGAAACAACCTTTCCTTCATCCTTAAAGATCTGCATGAAGCTGTTCGCGGGCACGTCATGTGCCAGCGCCGGACGATCGATCATACCGAACGGAATGTCGTAACGGTATTTCGAAGCCGCGTATTTAACCGGTACATAGAAGTTGAGCTGCGGGATATACGTGTCGCCACGCCCTATCTCGTGCCAGTCGACACGCGTGTCAAACTCCAGCGTCTTGCTGCCCTCGCCGAGGCTGATTGTCACATCGAGCACAGACGAGTCGAACTTGATTTGATAGGAAATCCATTTTTTCAATCTGTCATGTCTGTAATCGGTTACACGCACATTTTTAGCGGTGTTCAGGCAATCGACTTTCATATACGGGCCGACACGCCATGACGACATGCCGAAACGCGGGTTCTCGTCAATGCGGCGGAATACGCACGAAGGCTTGGCGGGGTCGATGATCTCCTCGCCGGTTGCGCGGTCGACAAGCGATTTCAACGTGACATCTTCAGCGTTGAAAATAGCGCGGATATGCTCGTTTTCGAGCACTAAATCGTTGTCGTTGATAAAACTATCGCAGCGTGCGTCTCTCGGCAGACTGTAGTTTACCAGCGGGAAGCTGTCGCGCATACGGATGATATAGGTTTTATACCCGAACGCCGGAACATCCGCCATTATGAGCAGCTTGGTAAACTGATGCCCCCAATAATGATTCCCGTTCGCGACTACCTGGAAGGGAACCTCAACGCCCTCGGAATCGGTTATATACGCGCGTCCGAAATCGCCGGGGTAATCCCAAACCGTGACCTCGACAGGCTCGCGGCGGTCGTACATCGTCGTGTTGAACAGGTGCATGGCGCGTACTGTGCCGCGTCCGCGGTCGGTCTGCGGGAAATACTGACCGCTGTTATGATCAATGTTAAATCCGACGCCAGCGCCTTCGGAAATGGTGTGGTTGTTGTCGTCGAAGGGGATGCCGGAAGTATTGATTGCCAGCCCGATCTCACGCATTGCGGCGTTGGCGCAGGTATTGGCGGTCGCCATTGTTTCCTGGAAGCGCCCCATCGCGAATTCGCGTGTTTCGATGATGCCCGAGCCGGTGAGTATATCGTGGAAGTGGTTGAACAGCGTGTTTTCCCACGCGGTGGCGAACAAATCTACCTTTGCGGTCGAGCCGGCGTACAGATTCGCTGAAGCGGACAGCGCCTCGGCGTCATAGAGCCTGTCTTCGGAGATGCGGTTCGCCATCTTTATGCGCGTCTGTGTCGTATAGCAGCCGGTGAAAACGAAGTTCAATTCCTGTTTCACGGTCGGCAGCTTGTCGCGGGACTTCTCCAACTCCGCAAAATATTCGGCATAGGTGCCGAACTTGATCGTGGGATGGAGCGGCCAGCTTGCGATGTCAAGAATGCGCTCAATATCGCGGCGGGTCGGTCCGCCGCCGTGGTCGCCGACGCCGTAGACCAGCAGCCCGACATTGATGCCGTATTCATTACAGAACATGGGATCGTTTACAAATGAGCCGTATTCTATCGTGCCATTGTACCAGCGCGGATCGCGATAAACGAGGATTTTTTTGCCCGAGGGCGATTCCCAGTTGTAAAGGTAGTGTCCGTCATAAGCGCGGCAGTGGTAATAATAATCGACGCCGCCGTTCTGCAGGATTTCCGGCACGTTGGCGTTGTGACCAAATGTGTCGGGCTCAAAGTCGATTTTGATGCTATCGGGGCAAATATCGAGCAGCTTCGAAAGATAGCACTTTGAATAGAGTATGTGCCGGGACAGCGACTCGCCGCTCGGCATATTCTTGTCGGTCTCGACCCATGTGGACGCCGATACTTCCCAGCGTCCCTCATGCACGCGGCGCTTGATCTCGTCCAGCATATCGGGCGCATGACGCTCGATAATGCGGTAGACAGACGCCTGCGACTGTGAAAACTTGAAGTCGGGGTATTCGTTCATAAGGTTTAAGATGGTGCGGAAGGTGTCGACCGTGACCGACGCGGTTTCCTGGTAGCCCCACATCCAGTTCATGTCGATGTGCGCATGCGAGGTGCAGTAAACAGTGTATGACTTTGCCGCCTCCGACAGGTCGGCAAGCTCCGCTTCGACAGCTTGTGCTATCGGCGCGGGCAGGGTGGAATTCTCCTGTATCGCCGCGACGAGCTTGTCAGCCGCCGCTTCGATACGCTCGTCAAACTCGCCGCCGCGCAGTTTCGAGAGGTTCAACATGTAGGCAAGTTCATTTACGATGCGCTGTGCCCAGTAATTTGAACCCGCGGCTCCGCGGATAATGTCGAATTTCTGTGATTCGTTCATAAGATATCCTCTTTATATTGAAATGGAATTTTTCCCATTGGGAAAAAGCGTGAAACCGAAAGCGCGAATGCCATGCGGTATTTTCATGGA
>DHAH01000071.1:708-1521 GCA_002397345.1 Clostridiales bacterium UBA4959 | reverse complement strand
ATGCCATGCGGTATTTTCATGGAATATTTGCGCGCTTCAAGTACAGATCGTTTAATGTGTCAGTTTTCTACAGAAGCGATGATGCGGTCAGCCCAATCGAGCACTTTTGAGGTTATATCGCCTGATACACCTTTGAAAAAGGGTAGCGATAAACCCAGATTGAGATATAGTACCTCATCGCAGACATTTGCGCCCGCGCTGCGGACGAAATTCATGACCTCAGTCGCGTCCGCGCGGCTGCCGTCCACCAGAAACGCCACGTTCTGAGCGCGCGATTTATTAATAGTAATCGCGAACTGTCTGAGCTTGTCCGGTACTTTATTGCCGACAGTCATTAAAATGAAAACGATCTTTTCATTTTCACACGGATACGCGGGCGGAATTACATCCGATTTCACCCCGTGCTTTTTACAGATTTCCTCCGCTATCGTTGCCATCTTGCCCTTGGGTGAAAAATACAACACCCTCATTTTGCCAATCGCCATGATAGTGACCGTCCTTTTTAAATTATTATTTTCTGCCGTATACTCATTAACGTCGGGTGATCAATAATCGCCCAAGTATAAGTAGCTTTACTTAATTATATTATATCAAAGATGAAAATTCCAGCTATTTTGTGTTATTTTATAATTATAGCACAATGCACAAAAAAGCGCATTAAAATTGTGCATTGTGCCAATCCCGCTTTTCTTGACATTTGTCTTACGGTATGATAAACTTTTAAAATAAATTTCATATCAATCGGAAGGACACGGAAAAAAATCCGCTGTAATTTATTATGTTAATAACTGTTATCGGGCGGGGGCATTCGGG
>DHAH01000071.1:387-619 GCA_002397345.1 Clostridiales bacterium UBA4959 | reverse complement strand
TATCGGGCGGGGGCATTCGGGCACACGCGCCATATCGCACACACTTTCCGCCAGCGGTGTGTATATGGGCGAGCCGCTGAACGTTTCGGGCGACCTGCTGCCGCCGCAGAAGATGTACGACGCCTGCCGCGTTTTCGCACAGTATATAACCTATATTGGCGATATGCGCTGGGATTTTTCGCAAGTGCTGGGCATGGAACCGACACGTGAGTTTAAAACATTGATAGAAGAA
>DHAH01000071.1:0-265 GCA_002397345.1 Clostridiales bacterium UBA4959 | reverse complement strand
AGTTTAAAACATTGATAGAAGAATATCTGCATACGGTATTATCATCAAAAAACGAGCTGCGCGGCTGGAAAATCCCCGAAACGACGCTCGTTTACCCGTGGATACTTAAAATGTTTCCCGAAATCGCCTATATATTTTGGGTACGCGACCCGCGCGACTGCATATTAAACAGTCACCTCACCGACAATCTTTTAAATTTCGGTGTGCCGTACACGCTGCCGGATAAATACGCGGCACAGTGTAAATCAGACGAGGATATAATCCG
>DHAH01000156.1:8230-19857 GCA_002397345.1 Clostridiales bacterium UBA4959 | reverse complement strand
TTTTTTACGCGAGCGTTAAAACCGCCCTGCGATTTTTACGCTTTTCGCCTGCGAATTTATATATATACGCGCATTTATGCGCTGCATATAATGCACGTGCGATGTTTACGCTTTCCGCTTGCGACCGATACCCGAACGCCGCCCGATGGGGGCGGCACATGGACAAATTTCTAAAAAATTAGTCCCACATGGACAAATTTCTAAAAAATTAGTCCCACATGGACAAATTTCTGAATAAAATTTGTCCCATTATGAGGCGTCTGCGATTTCGCAGTTTACTTGCCACGGAAAGTTTACTTGCCCCGGCAAATTTTATTTGCCGTTTTTACCTCCGCGCAAATCTTTACCCTTGGACACAACGCCCTTTTTCGCCGCGCTTTGCGGGATAGGAGCTTCGACGACCTGCGCGCCCTTGTTGCTGATCTTGCCTATGTAGCCGTTTCCGGTGCTTTTCTTTTCCGCCATCTGCCTCACCTCCTTTCAAATGTCCACTTGCTTTCGATTAAGCCCCACCCATTAATGATTTTAACGCGTCGCGTTTCGCCGCCGCGTCTACCTGAGCAATCATAACGCTCTCATTAACCGGCGGAGCGCTCTCCACATCCCCTGTTTGAAGGGGTACTCCCGCAGGACCGGGTTGGCTCGTCTGCATCTGTGCCTGTTCTTGAATGTGCCGGAGCTGATCCTCGATATATTTTTTCGTCTCACCCGCGCCGGGATAATGGAGCTGCTCCATTTTCGCCCAAAAGAGAATAAGCGTCTCAAACTTCATAGGGTCGCCGAACGCGCCGGACTGCAGATTAAGGCGCGTCTCCTGCCACATCGCCTCGCGGTTGGAAGCCAGCGGCGCGGATGTATCGGTCGAAAATATAAAATCATCCACGTAATACCATTCTCCCGCCGCATCCTGTTCAAGAAAATCGTACCGGCTGAATTCGCCGTATTCTCGGTCGCCGCGATAATTGTCGGAGGTAACAGGGCGGCTCTCGTCCGCATAGGCCAGCTTAAACTTAAACATAATTTCATACAGCTTGGCGTAAGCGGCATTCTTCATCACGCGCTTCGACTCCAGCCGCCCGGCAGTCTGTGCGGCTGAAAACTCTTTCGCTTTGCCGGATGTCGCGGTAGTGTCGCGCCGTCCCAAAAAGCTGTCGGTCACGCCGATAATCTGCCGAGCCTCCTCATATACCTGCGACAGGTATGCGAGGTCAGGCTGTATATTTTCGGTAAGATCTATATCTTTGATCATATTCATTTCGTCATGCTGGTCGACAATGATAACCTTTTTGCGATCGGAATCACGTTTTATCAATGCATTGGCAGGCAGCGTAAGATACGATCCGCCCGCGAGCAGCTTATCGATGATGTTCGAGGATATAACGTTAATCGTGTTTTGCTGGTCGGAAATTTTATCAATGTCGCTGTCGCCGAGCAGTCGCCCGAACATGGATACGTTTTTCTGAAGCACAACGGGGTACACATCCGGCTTATAATAGGATATCGTCGCCCCGCCGGGTATCTCCACGCCGTCGGAACGCAGCACCGGCTGCGTCAGATCCTCGGCTTCGGAGGTTTCAGCGGTCAGCGCCCCGCCGCAATCCGCGCAGCGTTTATCGGTATCTGCTGCAACGCCGCCGCACACTGTGCAGCGCCGTAGCCGACGCGCCTGATAATCCTCATAATCGCACAGCTCGCTGTCGCGCACCCACGCATACAGCCCGATCCCGCCGCTTTCGTTACGGTAATACGCCATGTACTGCGTCACCATTTCTTCGGACGGCGCGCCCTCGCCCTCGAGCGCACGCGCGTCCGGCTCTTCTTCAGCTTCCTCCGATACATCAACGCCATAACGCCGTTTTATGTATTCTTTGGTCTGCGGCAGCTTAACGATGATGTAATCCATGTCCTCGACGCCCGCGGTTACGCCGTTCTGCGGAATAATCTGCTTCGGATGCACGACCGTTATCCACAGATCGCCGGTAGTCGTATGCGTTGTCAGCGTGTTGTCCCACTCGACCAGCCAAATACCGCCGCCCTGGATAGGCACCGTGCGCTCCTGCATATCGTTGAGATCCTCAAACGGCATACGGTCCAGCTCCCCGCGCAGCATGTCCTCGATAAGCTTCGCGCGCCACTCGTCAGCCCGACGCTTGGGCGTTACTTTGGGCATCGGTATACCGCTCGACACCTGCGATTCAATCAGTTCAGCGGCGATATTCCGCACATGCGTCGCCGCCTCGGCCTTCTGCTCGGCAACGATGCTCCGCAGCGAGCGGTCACCCGCATAGATACGCTCGCGGTCGTCCATTTTGGACAGCTCGTTCTCATACGCCGTTTCACTGTCGGCAAGCCGTTTTTTCCATAATTCCAGCTTATTTTTATCAGCCATTAGGATTACCCCATTTTTTTCTTAAATACATTCGCTCATCAGCCGACGCGCGGTTATAATCGTCCCACATGTCACGCGTCCAGCGTTTACCCTCTTCCGGCTCGCCCGCCGCCGACATCGACTGCTGCGAGCGGATGAAGTATGCTATAGCAAGCGCCATAACAAGATCGTCATGCTCTCCCGCCATAGCCTCGGGACGTCTCCGCTCGTTATAAGCAAACGTCAGCATCTCGCCCAGCGTAGCGCTGTCAACTATCACCTCGGGCGTATCGCGCATGATACGCACCAAATCCGCGATTATAACCGGGCGCGTGAGGCTGTTGGTATCAAAACCATACGATTTTTTTACCGTATGTGTGAAGCTGTCGAGCGTCTCGCGCACATACTGACGCGGGTATCGCAGCCGCTCCAGCTCGCGCACCGGATAAGTGGAATAGTTGGTTTCGACGCCGATCAGCGCCGTATTGTAGTACATTCCGAGACTATACATTTGTTTTGCGTATAGATCCTCGTCATATTTGTGCCGCAGCACCGCGACCTGCCGCCCGCTGGTATTGTCAAGCACCTGCCCGACAAAGCTGTCGCTGCCCTCTCCGGCGGTATCGCCGCCGATAACGTAAGGATAACGCGCCTTCGGTTCTTCGTAAATTGATATAATGCCGTCCTCGCGGTCGGAGAACCGTATATTAGATAATGTCAGCCCGTTATCGGTGTAAACGAATTCACCGCGCCGCAGCGGTTTTACGGCGTCCTCGCGCCGACGTGCGATAATCTCCAGATTGAACACCGGCGTACCCGACAGCAGGAAAGCTTCATCAGGACAGCTCGGATATTCCTGTTTAAATAAATCTTCGCTGCCCGAGCAGTTGTTTTTTATACACCATCGCCGCCAGGCGAGCTGCTTGTCAATCAGGTTATACCGCTCCGCCAGCTCACGCTCGGCGATCGTCCATTCCGTACCCGGCGGTACGGGCATTGAATATTGCGGTTCTTCATACCAAGCCGCGAAAAACGGTATATAGTCGCTTTCCCCTCGCACAGCCGCCTCCCAGCGCGCATGAAACTCGTCAAATCCGTTCGCTGTGGATTCGATTATTATACTCGTACCGGGCGACGCCGGTACGGCTTGCAGTATACCGGTTATAATCGAGGTTTTATCGCCCATCCAGAAGGCGTATTCGGACAAATGCACGTTTCTGAACGTAAACGAACGCCCTATCCCATGCCCGCCGGCGGTTACGCATCGAATGCTCGAACGCAGCCCCGGGCGGCGCTTCTTTTCTTCGGGATCGCGCGTAGGGTTCTCGAACTTTATCTCCTGCGCGTTGGAATTGCGTATCATCGGCCGCACCGGCTCGGGCAGTGTCTCATAATATAATCGCGACATGCCGAACAGCTTGTTTGTACTGTCGTCGGTGTGCGCCACGACAAGGCTGTCAACCCCGAAACGCGTCGCTGTGTCATGAAATAACAGCGCCTCCGCCAGCGTGGAAAAACCAAGCTGACGAGCTTTGAGAATAATAATCCTTACCGGACGCCCCGCGTCTCTCTCCCGCTTTATCAACTCATAAAGCCGCTGCTGCGCACGGTTGAACTGAAACGGAACGACATCGCCGTCCTTTGTCTTAATCTTGAGCAGCCGCTGTATGTACTGCTCCGGATCGCGCAGATCAAGCATCGCCGCCCTCGCCGTCAATTGCCGCGAGATAATCCTCCACGCTGCGCGTCGTAACGTCGGCGGTCACTTTTGTCTCATACGCGCCGATGAGATTGCCCATCAGCTCCAGCGCCCGGGCAGCCGTCCGGCCATCATAAACCCACGTGCCATCAGGTTCCCACTCTTTTGTCTCGGAGTTATAACCCATGTGCGGTTCGGCAGCCATAGCCCGCCGCCGAACCTCGTCAAGGTTTAGCGCTAATGTTTCTTTTGACAGCCCCAGCCGTTCATACAATTCTCGCGCACGCGCGCGCCTGTAGGCGATAATCTTATCTGATCTTAGCAGTCGGGACGCCGCGACGGCGGCGGAATTGCAGTTATCGGGCGAATACCCCGCACGCTGAGCCGCAAGCGTGCCATTGCCGCACTCATCATAAAATTCAACGAACGCGCGCTCTCGCGGTTTCAGCCGCCCCTCAAGCTCCGCGATAGTCATTTCGTAATAATTCAGTTCCGCCGCCATATCGCAGCACCTCCTTTCGCATTTTAATCATAACACAATATGTTGCGAAGAACGGCTCACGTTTACACAAGAAAAAAAAGACCGGTTTCCCAGTCTCAATAAAAGTCCCGCGTCTTATGTTAATCCCGCCAGCTTCGCAAGCTCATAACAAAATTTCCGCTTTTCCCTCTTAAACGAGGACAGCGACAAAGGCAGCTCATACTTTCGCGCAAGCTGCTCATATGGATGTTCCCATCGGTTCATTAAATTTTGTTTTACCGCCTCAATCAGTCGCGCCCGTTCTTCTTGCGCTTTAGGATCGTCGCCATAATTACTGCCGACTACACGTTCGGCGCGTGCGACAATGCCCGACCACAATTCCGCGGCAAAAGTCCCGGGGCAACCATATGTACACTCGACAATCCCGGCACAATAACGCACCGCAGAGCGAGACAGTGTATACCCATTCATAGACCGACTCCATCTCCCGCCAGCATCTTCGCAAGCGTGCGGCTGTTTATCTTTTTACGCCACTTGAGAAGCGGTGAATCCGGCTTATACAACCGCAGCCGCACATAAGTCCCGCCGATAACCTCCGACCGCGTGACAAAAGCCTCCGCGACATCGTAGCCCGGATAACGTTTTGCTATAAACTTCTTGCCATCGGTGGAAATCATTCCCGCCTCATATACCTGTGACGCTATGTACTCCATGTCTTTGCGTGCAACCCGGTTGTTATATTCCGGCTCGGTATCGCGCAGTCCCTGCGAGCATATGTAACGCTTTTTCCAGATCGAGAGATCCGCCCCGTCGTCGCCGTCGTCATCGTCAAGCTCGTCCGCGTCTCGGCCGATATATTTTATGAGGTCATTTATCCCGCTCTCAACGAACTGCAGCGGATCAACGTTGCAGCGCCCCAGCCCCCACGCGGCGATTATATCGGCGACCGGCACCCCGCCCGGCACGAGGATGTGATAATTATACCGACCAGACTTTTCACCACGATGACCAGTAGCAAGATAACGAAACGGAACTCCATACTTTTTGTAAACCCGCGCCAGCCGCCTGATAAAATTACGTTCTTCCGCTCTCGCCTGATCGTCATTCTCCGGCTGCATTCCGTTTGCAAAAGTCGGATGCACCACATTACAGGTGTTATCAAAATTCGCATGAGCCAACCGTGAAAATTTCGCCCGACTGTTCCGGCGGTTGAGCTTTTTCTTCATTACGCTCGTCTCCCGATATTTACCATGCCTCCCACGACCGATGTTAAAAACGTTGTACATATCCACATCGGCAAAATCACCCGCCCTGTGGATTACCTCCCGGCAATGACGTCTCATGTCGCTCCCCTCCTGTAATGGTTATAATCTTAGACCGCCTTACAAGGCTTAATACGCGCGCGCGCGCGTTAGGCTCTTATTATATAATGTAGAGATTTGCTTTTTGGGCTGCCGCCGATAACGCTCGACGGCGCAGGAGCGGCGCGTTTAACACGCGCGGAAATACCGTAATCGCGATTCGTTTCGGTCACGGCGCGCCGTGACCCTACGGGTTTAAACGTTCCTCGTATCTGTAGGGACACGGCATGCCGTGTCCGTTACCCCGCGGGATTATATTCGGCCTCCTCATAAATGATTTTCAAACCGTAAGCCTTTGCCGCTTGATGCTCAAGGCGGCATCCTCTTGTTTCCTCCCATCCTTTGCAGAAATAGGCGGCATGGCACAGGCTCATATTTTCAAGTGATTTCGCTAAAAAGCAGAGCGGAATTTGAACACACCACGCTTTTCCATTGAATCAGCAGCCCGTCCACATCGACACCCTCGGCGGCGCACCAGTCCAAGATGCGGATCAGGCAGTCGATCATCTCCACCGCCACGCCCTCGGGTTTATCACAGCGCTCGGTGCAGTCGCAGGCGGGCCCGCAGCCGCTGTCCTCCGGCGTGCAAACCCGGTCGCGCGGGTTGTCTTCGTCAAGCGTCAGTTTGCACTTGTAATAGTGCAGCGGACAGCCGACGCGGAACTCCTCCAGCGCCTCGGACAACTCGGAGTGGCACAACGCCACGATCTCGCCGAACCGTCTCGGTTCGTCCCACCAGCCATGCGCGACGGCGTTTTCGTGGATCTCTTTTGCCCATTCATTAAGCGTTTTCACAATTTTTCACGCTCCCTCTATGAAATCAAATAATGTCGGCACTTCCAATTCGTTTTCCGCTTCTTGCAAATAACCAACCCCGTCGCGGAAATAGTCGGCGTTAAGTTCAATGCCCATTCCGCGCCGGCCCAGCTTAATCGCCGTCATCGGCACCGTCATCAGGCCGGCGAATGGGTCGAGGACAAGCTCGCCCGGGTTGCTGTATCGGTTTATGATCCGCTCAACAATGTCTAACTGCAGCGGGCAGACGTGAAGCTGACGGCGGCGCTGTGACTGCGAGGTGTTCAGCGTCCGCATGCGGTTGATGTCGTCCCAAATCATATCCGACCAGCTCGCAGGCTGGACGACCATGAAGGTCGCCGGGAGCCTGTCCGCCTCATCAAGGCGCTTGCACAGCTCGACATGTTCTGTATAATCGTATACATTTCCGCGTGAAAATTTTTGATATGCTTTTTGCAGCGCGGACACCGATATATTTTTAAGTTCATCTTTACCGAGTAGCCGATCGCCGGAGCTGCGCCAGAAGGCATGCGCGTCAAGCTGCCACTGCGCGCGGGTATATTCTTCTTTGGTTTTTGTTACCGTGATATCTGCATAAGCTTTTGAGGTGTCGCTCGGTAGCTTACGAAATAACAGTATATATTCCGGACAGCCGATTCCCATTTTTGAACCATCCTTGCACTGCTCCGTCCAGCCGAGGCGGTAGGTCTGATTGTTTTCGCGCACAACGTCGGTTAGAACTACGATACGCCCCATGTACTTAAATCCGTGTTTTAGATAATGCGCGACGGTCAGGTCGGAGAACGGATCTACGGTCGGCATTCCGTCACCAGTCGCGTTGCCGAACAATATACGGTCTTTTACATGCACCGCTGCGATCCTACCGGGCTTGAGGATTCGCAGCAGGTTCGGCGTCAAAAAATCCATCTGCGCGAAAAACCGATCGTTATTTTCATTGTGCCCGTAATCGTTATAAAACGGCGTGTATTCGTAATGGTTGGAAAATGGTATCGAAGTATGTATCAGGTCGACACTGTTATCCGGCATATTCGCCGTTTCCTCGGTGCAATCGTTGAGCACCGCGGTATAATTTTTCCCGTTGACTTCCGTACGATCAACTCCTATGCTGCGTTTTAATGTTTCGATTGCCCGCTCACCAAACAAACCGTTTTTCAAAAGTATCCCGCGCATGATTTCCGTCTGCTCAATATGGCGATCCCACTTCGCTTTGAGTTCGCGGAGGATGTTTTCTTCGTTTTCGGTGTAAATAATATCGATAATAACTTTTTCGGTTTGTAGGAAGCGATATATACGGTGAATTGCTTGAATGAAATCGTTGAATTTATAGTCGATGCCGAGGAATATAGCCCGGTGACAATGCCGCTGAAAATTGCAACCTTGGCCGGAGATCTCTTTTTTTGTCGCGAGCAGTCTTGAACGTCCCTCTGAGAAGTCGATTATCCTCTTTTCTTTTTCCTCGATGTCAAGCGTACCATATACTTCGACAGATTCGGGCAGCGTGTTTTTAATCGCGCGGCGCTCATCTTCGAGATCGTGCCACAGAATGAAATGCGCGTCCGGATCTGAGTCGACTATCTTTTTCATTTTTGCGATACGTTCGGGCAGGCTCTCACACTTTTCTGCCGCGGCGGCTGACAGGCTCTCGGTCACGTCGCGAAATAAGGTTATCTGTCCGTCCCTGTTTGTGACGTCCTCGCCGATCGACGGTAGCATGTGATAAATTATTTCCATTTCCGGCAAATCATATCCGGTTGCATCATACCCGAGGTCAGCAGGAGACGAGAGAAACAGCGCCCAGGACGACACCCACAGCCAAAACTCCTGTTCTTTGTGCGGGTAAAGTGTAAGATTTCCCGCCTTGCTGCTGTCGCGCTGGAAAAAGCGTGTCAGCGCCTGTCCGGTGTCCATCACTTCAAGGAACCCGGCGTAATGAATAAGCTCTTTATATCGATTCGGGTCAGGCGTCGCCGTCGCGACGAGCTTATATTTCACACCGTTAAATTTGTCAAGGAACGTCTGATATGTTTTACTGCCGAACGAGCGCAGCACTGATGCTTCATCAAGGCAGCATGCCGAAAAATAGGACGGATCGATATCGCCGTCGCGTACCCTCTCATAGTTGGTGATTAATATATCGCACCGCGCGGCGCGGATTTCTTCCATACTTCGCACATATTCCGGCTTGTCCATGCCTAATAGTTTCACCGCGTCGCGCGTAAATTCCTGTTTTACCCCGAGTGGCAGGATAATAAGCGCACGACCACCCTCGTGTTTAACCACAAGCCGGCAATATTCCAGTTCCTGCGCGGTTTTACCAAGACCGAACGCCTCAAATAACGCCCGTCGCCCGCCGCGGCATGCCCACTTGACGCCGACGCGCTGATGCGGCTTGAGCGCGGGATTTATTTCGTCGTCCTGCACCTCAAAACCGGAAACAGGTGCAGTTGTGATTTTTGATTCTAAATATTCTTTGTATGTCATTTGTTTTTTTCGACTCCGTAACTAAGTATCTGATTTTCTTTGTGCATCTCCTCGACATCGATACCGCATTCTTTCAACTTAACTTTTGCAAGATACATACAACTGTCATCCATATCGTAATATGCTTCCAGCTCGCGCGCGGCGTTAGCCAGCACTTCATAATACCGCAATAGCCGCTTGCGCCCGAACCCAAACGCGCTCCGCGCCGCCCACAATGCCAGCGCGATATAATCCGCTTCATGCTCTCGTATATGTTTCGCGAGCTGGCGGTTAATAGCGCTATTTAGTTCGCGTTGCTGGGCGGTGGTACGGATGTATGGGAGATGTGCTTTCATAAACTAACCATCCTATTAAATTGTGCCATATTAATAATCGTTTCGGTGCACCATTCCGGCATGTTTACCCTGACGACTGCGGTCGCCATCGGCGGACACACCGCGTTACCGCAGCGTGCGACCTGTTCTGTACGCGGATATGGCTTACCGATATAATCATGGTCGATGATGTAATCGGGCGGAAAGCCCTGCGCGTTATATAGTTCACGCGGTGTAAGCATCCGCAGACCTATATCACCGATAAAAAATGGTATATCGGAAATAACAAGCAGCAGCACCTCGTCGTCTGCAAGTGTATAACCGCAGTATTTGTTGAGTAGTCTGCGCACCTGCGTCCAGTGTCCCAACTCCGCGCCGGGAAGATAACGGACGACTGTTGTTTTTATTACACCGAACTGCCCGTCTCCCGCGATGATCGTTTGCAGCGGTTCGTCAGGATTCTGCCCGATATTCTTACCCTTATATTTTGTGATGTGCGCTAATGCGAGTCCCTCGCGGTTCTTGGCTGTCACAGTATGCAGAGGTGTACCGACTGGTTGACACTGTTCTTCACCACCATAATATTTAACCATATATGCCGCGGCAAGGCTGTTATGGTCGACAGCCGTAACTGCCGGAAGTGGGGCGTCCAGTCGCGCACCATCAACACCGGAAAAATATTTATGCAGAAACGCGCATGACAGCCCGTAACGGTTCGAGCCATCGACTGTGCATATGGGATCCTCGAGAGTCTGTCCGCGGACACGTTCGGTTCGTTCGCTGTGATATTGGATAAGCGATGGCGATATAACACCATAACCGTGTTTAGCGGTAATAGTCTGTAATGGGTTGTTTACTTCTTGCCCGCAGAAGCCGCCGTGATTTACCTGCACGATAAACGGATCGCCGGAGCGGATTATAAATTTATCAATGCCGCGAATTATACGGCGCATGGTGTTTATCGCCAGCGGACGGACGGCGTTCAAGCCGTACCGCGTTTTTATTTCCGCTTTTGTGTCAAAGATTGACGGGCTGGGGAGCGTCCAGTCAATGATCTCGGCGGCACTGCGCCACGGTAGATATTTTCCGCTCGCGACTTCGGCACTGTCGCGCGGGGCATGGGTACGCTCAGGCCATACAATGGGACAACCGTCACAGCGCGCGATACAAACAAAACGTTTTCGGCTCGTCGGCGCGCCATAATCAGCGGCGACAAGCTCACGCCATTCCACAACATAATCCAGCGCACGGAGCTGTTCGACCCAGCGTTTGAAGGTTTGTCCTGATTTAGATTTTATCGGATAGCCGCGGCGCACCGGTCCCCATGTCGTAAATTCCTCGACGTTCTCGACGATCATTACTCGCGGGCGGACGGTACCCGCCCAACGCAGCACGATCCACGCCAAACCGCGAATTTTACGGTCGACCAGCGCCGCGCCTTTAGCTTTAGAGAAATGTTTACAATCCGGTGAGAACCACGCCAACCCGACAGGACGACCGCGACAAACCGTTTCGGGGTCTATCGCCCATACGCTTTCTTCATAATGCGTTGTCCACCGATGGTTAGTTTTATTCATAAGAACCGCCGCGGGATCGTGGTTGATTGCAATTTCAACCGGGCGTCCGGTCGCGAGTTCGATGCCGCACGACGCGCCGCCGCCACCAGCGAAGTTGTCAACAATGATTTCATCGGTGAAAGTCAATTGTGCGCGCGAATATGTAGCTCTCACAACATTATCCCTCTGAGTTCATTATCACTGTCCTCTTGCGTTCAACTTTGATCGTGTTTTTACTTGTACCATTTATTTTTATAGTGCTATCGTTTGCGATAACGAAAGTTACGCTGCTGACATCGCTAACAATAATCAATTTCGCAGCGTCGGTAGCCAGTGTCAGAATTCCGTTGTCCTCAATCGCAGAAAAGCCATATATACCAGCGTTGTCATGCAGTACTTCGAAAACCTGATGTGTAGCGTTTGATATTGCTTCCCGTTGTTTATGATATTCCTTTGCCTGTGGACAATCGCACTTGAGTGTCGCCGATTCGTCGCATTCGACGTCGTAGATCGCCTGACCGCAAAAGCGGCAAAAATATGTGTTTATTTCA
>DHAH01000156.1:7331-8061 GCA_002397345.1 Clostridiales bacterium UBA4959 | reverse complement strand
GCCATTATGTTCACCATTCAATATATTATTTCTGGCTCTCCGCCGGAGTTCCCTCTCGCAAGCGGAGATCCTGCTTTTGTTGCCGGGTTTATCTCGCAAAAAATCAATTGCGCGTTTCAGCTCGTCTATTGTGGCGTTCTCAAGAGCACTTTTATAATTACAATCACCGGCAGGGCAGGTAGTCAGCCAGCCATATGCGTTATATCCCATATCATTCTCCCTCCAGCTCATCAAAAAGAGTAATCTGTATCGGATCACCGCGCAGCGCTTTAATTATATCCGCCCGCGGCGTCAGCCTGTCCAGCGCACAAGGTCTGCGGTCTATAAGGTACTCGCTTTCCAGCGTTTGGAGTTTAATATTATTGTTGCACATCGCGCAAGCGAACGTTTGCATTTCCCTCGCCATACCATATTCCATCAACCGCCGCCACTTAGCCGGATAGTGTTTACGCAGGATCTCGATGTTATTTCCCTCGTATGCCAATCCCGTCCCGCAAACATAGCAGCCGTTACGTGTAAATAGCTTGTTTCCGTCGTCGTCGGTCAGGTCGTATAGCGGCGAATACGGCACATCATATCGGCGTATGTACTCCCACACATCGTTGTCGTCCCAAGCTGACAGCGGCGAAGAATAAAGCGTTTTGTCTTTTGCGCAGTATAAAAATCCGTTGTCCAAAAAAGCGAACATGCGCAGGCGCGACTCGCTGGCCATCAGACCGCGGAACAGCGT
>DHAH01000156.1:6478-7207 GCA_002397345.1 Clostridiales bacterium UBA4959 | reverse complement strand
ATCAGACCGCGGAACAGCGTATCGCAGCCCAGCTTCTTTTGCAGCTTCTGCGACGGTATTTCTTTTATAAAATTACAGCAGGAATGTGATATGCGCATATCGGAATATTCCCGCAGCATGTTATAATATTCTTCATTGCCTTTCGACTGCTCGTCGCTATATTTTAAAAATACGTTGATATTTATCCGCGGTGCGTCAAGTTTTGTCGCAGCCTTCCCAAGTATCGGGAACCCGTATTGTTCGGCAATAAACCAAAAGCTTACCTGCGTCCCCGCTTCCCACACCAGTTTGCGGCGGCGGAAATCTTCCCACATTTCGGGTGTGACCGCTTTGTTCAGCTTGTCGGTCGACAGCAGCCGTCCTTTTTTGTTCAGATATTTGCCGACTTCGCCGCGCTGCTCAATCAGCGCCCAGACTTCCTTTTGCGCCTCGTATTTTAAGCGCGGCATTTTTATCCGGTCAAGCCGCGCCTCGTGGAAATTCGCGCCGCCCCACTCGCGCCCGAGCCAGCGGGCAAACCGCAGGCTTTCGGGATATTCAACGCCGGTATTCCCAAAGATGATAAACATGTTTTTCGCTTCTTCGGGGCAAGTCGTGCGGATGAGGTGCCAAAGCGCGGTGCTGTCTTTTCCGCCGGAGAACGCAAGCGCGACTTTTTTTCCCTGCCGGAATGTCTCGCGGATCCATTCGCGCGCCTGCTCAAGCTTAACGTCAAGCGGCTGCGACTGC
>DHAH01000156.1:5937-6322 GCA_002397345.1 Clostridiales bacterium UBA4959 | reverse complement strand
TCAAGCGGCTGCGACTGCATTTCTTTATGTTCGGCATATGTAAAAACGCTTTGCTTTTTCATATACTCACCTCTTTTTATAATACCAGCAAAAAATATAAGTCTTTAACATCATATATATTTATCCCTTCATTTGTTATAGCTGCGTTTCAGCGCAAGCTCGAAGAATTCGTCCGTGTCAAAGCTTGAGCCTTCGACTTTGCTTTCCTTTTGCCGCTTTTCCTCGTCGTCCCGCACCCACTTGAGGATCACGGCATAATGCGACTTGTATTTGTCTCCTTTGATTTCGATGTATTCCGACAACTTGTCTATTCGCGCGGAAGCGTCGGAAAAACGCTCGCGCAGCTTACCCAGTTCTTCATGGGTGAGCCGCACATTGTTATACC
>DHAH01000156.1:4319-5785 GCA_002397345.1 Clostridiales bacterium UBA4959 | reverse complement strand
GTTATACATTCCGTATTTTTGTTTGCCCGCCTCCGTCACAGACTTTTTCATTCTCCGCTTCGCCGGGACGACCGGAGGCGGGATCTCGTCCGACGCCAGCGCGCGGATCCATCGGGCGGCGGTTTCTATGTACGACGCGGAGGCGGTGACCAGCTCCCAATCGATTTTACCGGATTTACAGCACTCCCGCAGCCGAGCAGCGAGATCGATCCCGTTTTCGCAAATATCCATACCCGCATTAAGTCCAATATGGACAGTTGCTTCCGGTGCTCTTATACAGCTCCGTCATACCATCGATATACGCTTTCAAATCATCCGGAGTTTTAGCGCTGGAATCCCATGCATCTTCAAGCATGTCCATTAATTTTTTATCTGGTTGCTCTTTTAAATCTGTATCCTGCCGGGTCGGTATACGGGAAAGAGCTGCAGAAAATTGATAGATATCGTCTTTGCTTAAAGAGCCGCACTCTACAACTACCAATTCTCCCGGCATTCCGTCTATAACCAACGCATATTTTTTGGCTAAAAACGTATCTTCTCTGCGAGACAAACAGTCTCTGATTGTTATTGTATACATTATGCATCTTTCATTTCTTGGCTATAATAGTGTTTTCGGCAGCTTTCCACGCTGCGCCCGATAAGTTTGGCGATATCTTTCCATCGCAAGCCTTTATCCCGAAGATCAACAACTTTCCGGCAATCAGCCGCCGTCCATCTGCGGCAGCTATAATGATCTTGAGATTTTATAATCGTTTCCATATCGATTTCATACCCGGCTGCGACTATCACGCTTTTTATTCGCTGCTGCGTGCAGCAGTTTAATTGAGCCAATATGCGTATCTGCTGCGCGGTTTTGCCGCACTCGACCCAATTACGCACGATCTCTCCGTCGCTCCATGGCAGCGAGCGGCTATTATTTTCTGTAGTTGACATGTTGCACCCCATGTGGTATACTGTTGGTGGTTGTTAAAAGCATCGGCGCATCTCGCGCCGTAATGGACGCATCGGGCTGCTACCCGATACGCCCATTTTTTATTATGCGCCTGTTGTTAGACTGCCTCATCTTATTCACGCGCCGGAGGTACGGCGATAATACTCTTCACGCGCTATCCGAAGCCGCTCAAGCGGGAGTAATGCGTCCAGTGGTATTGTCCTTTTTACGGCAGCATGGTACACACCTTTTACAGACTGCGACGGGTAGAGTTTAACATCGTTAAATTGGTGCGACACATATCCAACATAATAATGCACGATGTTTCCGCTGCTATCGGCGGCGGCGACCCGCACACCGTTTTTCGGCCCGCTCGTAACCGGTCCCATTTCGTAATATCTGATTATGCTCATCACCCCCTCTCATGCGCGAAGGAATTCATCAGAATAACCGCGTTTATTCGCCAATCGGCGATAAGCCTCTTTCAATATGTATAGCTCAACCGAGGTTGTATCGCCGTCGATAACCGCGCTCC
>DHAH01000156.1:0-4159 GCA_002397345.1 Clostridiales bacterium UBA4959 | reverse complement strand
CGACGCTCTTCCGATCTCTGTATAAATGTCCAGTGATTTTTTCAACAGCCTTATCTATCGCGCGCTCAATCGTTATTGTACTTATCATGCGCTCTTCCCTCACTCCATCATTCCGCACCGCGAAGCACCGTCGCGGGTGCAAGCATTGCCATCCTTTTTAATTTTAAATACCGCGCTTCGAGATCTGCTATATCCAGTCCCCATGCCACATATGCGGCTTTCGTGTTTACACGATGAATTGAATATGTCCCGATATTTTCTTTCTGCATGACCTCGCGTGCGGCATTTTTGAGTCGGCAGAATGTTGCGGGAGAATGTTTTTCTCCGAAAAGCTGTTTCAATTCGGCGTTGCCAAGTTCCAACTTTTCATAATACAGCCGCACCGCCATTTCCAGCGATGTCAGCGGCGGAACCCGTGTTTTCATAAATTCCCTTTCTTTTATTGACCCTGCTCCCGGCGTGTGGTATACTATCCGCGGGAAGGAGGTAGTTTTCCATGAATATAATACACTGTGATAATATTTCTTTTGATTTTGACAAGGCATGTTATGATTTAGCCCTTATATACGCTAAATCAAAACTTGATGAAGCTGTCTCTGATGAACGGTTGAAGTATTCAACAATACCGCCAAAACATATTGCGGAAATGGAATTGCTTGTCGATACATTTTTCAACGCACTCGGGTATTATTCCAATTTATCTAAAGACGAAATCAAGCGTTTGATTGACCCAGAATAACACTGTTTCTTTCCGCATACCCCCGCATAAACGACAAAACATCGTAAAGTTCGTTTATGGTAAGGTGTTCGCTTTTGCATTGTTCCAGCAATGTAAGAGCGATTTCTTTTATATGCGTTTCGCGTTCGTTTTCTTTAGACAATCTTTCAAGATGTTTTTTATAAACATCTTCATTTTTATATTTGCCTGTTGTAATTATTTTCGACATTTCTTTTACCCCCTTTCTCTCATGTTCGCGCTCCCGCGCTCCTCTTATGTCGATTTACCCTTGTCCTTGCGGAACGCACCAGCAACTTCTTGACCCTGCTACCGGCGTGTGTTATAATGTGCTCGGGAAGGAGGTCGTTTTAATATGACTATATTAAATGACAGCGAAAAGAAGTTGATTTATACCGCATTCCATATTCTGCGAAACAGTGACCTTGATTTAGAGCTTAAATCTTATGAAAAAGATATGCGCCGTTCATCAATGACTGCACAATCAAAATTGTTGAATGATGATTATACGTTTTCATCCCACGAGTTAATGACTATCGGATGTGCCGTTTCACTTTTTGAGGATTTTATAAATAATCCCGACGCGGAAGCTAATCACGAAGATATTAAAAAGAATTATAAATCTTATTGTCACTTGATTGCTTCTGTAAGGGAGAAGCTTCTTTTAGAAGAGTGATTTTTCTGTTTATCTCAGTTTGCACCTCCGCAGAAGGGCGGTACTTTTTACCGCTTTTCTTATTCCATACATTAAACAATTTCATAAACCTTTTCTTGGATGTTACCCCCTTTCTCTCATGTTCGCGCTCCCGCGCCCCTCTTATGTCAATTTGCCAGTTTCATTACACATTGTCGAACCGCATTTCATGCCCTCCATGAACGCAAGTAGTTCTTTTTGTTTATCTGGAGATAACATTTCAAGATATGCAGCGAATTTTCCTATTTGAAAAATGTCTTGAACTGACAATTGATTTTTGGGTAGTGGTTCTGTCTTTTTTTGCTCATGCATATTTATTTTCCCTCTTATGCTGATTTTTCGCTGCCCCTATTAAGCTCCGCGTTGATTTTTATTCCTGCGATTAACGCTTGCACCGCGATCAGCACTTCCGGCGGCATCTGTTCAAGCAGCTTAAACGTTTCTTCCGCTGCGCGCCTTTCATCCAAAGGTACCGATTCTTCTTTCTTTTTTTCGTACATAATATCTCTCCTTTCGACCTAACAATTAACTCTGTGGATATAATATCATACTATGTTAAGTTTGTCAACCCCCTTTTTAAATTATTTCTTGACAGAGTGGATTTATTGTGCTATGCTATATTCAGAGGTGATGAAATGAACGAACGAATTAAAGAATTACGTAAAACTTTATCTTTAACACAAAAAGAATTTGGTAAACGCCTTGGAGTTACAGATGGAGCTATTTCTTTTATTGAAAAAGGCGAACGTAACTTAACTGATCAAATGATTCTTGCCATTAGCAAGGAGTTCAATGTTAACGAAACATGGATTCGCACAGGCGAGGGCGAAATGTTTTCTAAAGTGAAAAATGTTCTCGTTGACGAGCTTGTCGATAACTACAAATTCAACGCTACTCTGCGAAACATTGTTAATGTATACTGGTCTCTTGAAAAAGAAAAACGCGTTGTTATAGATAATTTTGTAAAAACCGTCGCCCGCGCTATCCTTGGTGATGAAGTTATATCGGTTTCCGATGTTAACAATATAATTAAAAATGCTATAACAGACATTGTCACTCAAAACGCTACTACAGAAACAGGCGCGCCGATCACAACAGGGTACGCCGCGCGGACCGTCGACGGCTCTCCGCCGCTGCCGCCAAACATCCCCGACCTGTCAAAGATTCCGGACGATGGCGAGGACTTTTAACAAAAAAAGCACCCCGAGGGTTGCCCTTCGAGGTGTTTTTTCATATAATATTTTCCATAATATATTGCAGAATACGAGCGATAATGATATAATCCATTATAATACAGATTTTAATGAGGTTTATATGAAAAGAGAAGATTATTGGAAATTTAACATAGGTGATGAAACCCTTGAAGATCGTTTATACGATAAAAGTGAAGTAAAATTTTTATTAGATGTGTCAAAAGATCCTTTTCGTTTAATCTTACAACTAACTGTTATTGCTGTCGATGCATTAATAATTTTTGTGTCGGCATTATTTTCTTATTATGCATTTAGATATATGGAAGCAAAAGAAGATTTACTCCATAATATTTTTTATACTATTATATTTTTTGCAATAACATATATAGTATTAAGATTGGCATGGAAGTTGTTGAAAAAATCAGTAGGATACATTGCAAGAAATATAACAATTTATAAATATTATGCCATTCCAAATAAATATATAAGAACAAAACTTGTTATGCTCGTCCCTGTCGTAATAATGATATTTATTACTATCTTAATATCGCGTGGACTCGTCAGCTTTAATTTAAAAAATGATTCTGATTTATTTAATGAAGTATATGACGAATTAATTGAACTTAACATAGAAAATAATATTGCTAAAGAAATAATAAATAAAATGTATTACACAGTCAAAGTTGACGATAAGTTGATATTATTAAATCAATTTAATATAAACGATGAAGCAAAGCTTGCTATATACAAATATTTTATTGCTTCATATGATGAAACTTCTGTAATATATAAATTATTAGACGAAAGCGAAAGTGCAGGTAATATTTATTCTTCGTTAATTAAAATACGCACTGCTACTGAAAAAAATGATTTAAACGAATCTGCTGTCAAGAGATTGCTACTCGCAGAATCTTCTTTAACCAACGAAGGAAAAGCATATGTATATAGAAAAATGCTTGCTACTGAAATTGAATGTGATATAATAGATGAACTATATGCTGAAAAAGATGCACAAGTATATAATCTAATGTATTCGTTGTATATGGCAACTGATTTCGCTCAAATATATTCGGAACTTAATAAATCAGATGTAAGTGATTTTAAAAAAACTACTGTGTTCGAACGGATGGCTTCTGAAGAACTCTTAGAACAATTTTATATTGCAAATAGTTTCGGTATTACAATTAACACATGGATAGATTATTGCAAACGCATTTACACACGTTATGCTGACGGATATTTATCACCAGATAAAGCAGAAAATATATTACAATCAATGCTTATCCCCAACAATCAAAAAGCAGTATTATGGCAGTTGATGAATATAAACTGGGATCATCAAATAAACCCGTTTTCAATATTGGTTGGCAGACAAGTTCGTGAAATGATGAAAGGTGAGTTAATATTTTAATTAATCTCCGCAACACAATCGTAATCACTCCGAGGTATAATATCCCTCCGGGGTGATTTTCTGTTATACGCAAAATATAGGGGGCTGTGCGAAGCTGAATGGTGAATACTCTTGTTCCTGAGAGC
>DHAH01000054.1:2170-6337 GCA_002397345.1 Clostridiales bacterium UBA4959 | reverse complement strand
CTTCACAGGCCGCATCGCCGCACCACATGGCACGCACAAATCCGTCGCCGCGCTCGGCAAGCGTCGCGTTGATTTCGTCTATCGTCCTGCAGTCGTAGGTATGCGCCGCGCGGTTGGCTGATGCGCGCTCGTACAGTCCGGCGCGCACTTCCTCGAGCTTGTCGGCGGCTGCACGCCCGATACCGTCGAGCGGCACGATCGATTTTTCGCGGTTGTGGCGCGTGACAAGCACGCACTGACCCGCCTCGATATCGCGCGGGCCCAGCTCCAGCCGCAGCGGCACGCCCTTCATCTCGTATTCGGCATATTTCCAGCCCGCGCTGTTGTCGCTGTCGTCGATTTTTACGCGCAGTCCTGCCGAAGTGAGCTGCGCCGCCACCTCCCGCGCTTTTTCGATGACGCCCGGCTTGTGCGCCGCGACGGGGATTACAATCCCCTGTATCGGCGCGACGGCGGGCGGCAGCGCCAGCCCGTTATCATCGCCGTGCGTCATGATGATACCGCCTATCATGCGCGTTGTCGCGCCCCACGAGGTTTGGTGAGGGGCGATGAGTTTGTTTTCGCGGTCAGCGTATTGGATGCCGAACGCGCGCGCGAATCCGTCACCGAAATAGTGGCTGGTCGCCGCCTGAAGGGACTTGCCGTCATGCATCAGCGCTTCGATGGCGTAAGTCGCCTCCGCGCCCGCGAATTTGTCGCTGTCGCTTTTGCGGCCGCGTATGACGGGGATCGCCAGCGTTTTTTCATGGAAATCGGCGTAGACACCGAGCATACGCTCGGTTTCGGCAATCGCTTCTTCGGCGGTGGCGTGCATGGTGTGTCCCTCCTGCCACAAAAATTCGCGGCTACGCAGGAAGGGTCGTGTGGTCTTTTCCCAGCGTACGACGCTGCACCACTGATTATACAGTTTTGGCAGATCGCGCCACGAGCGGATGATATTCGCGTAATGCTCGCAAAAGAGCACCTCGGAGGTCGGGCGCACGCAAAGCCGCTCGGTCAGCAGCTCGCTGCCGCCGTGCGTGACCCACGCCACCTCCGGCGCGAACCCCGCGATATGTTCTTTTTCTTTGTTGAGCAGCGATTCCGGGATGAACAGCGGCATGTATACATTTTCATGCCCCAATCGCTTAAATTCCGCGTCCATAATGCGCTGGATATTCTCCCAGATCGCATAGCCGTAGGGGCGTATGATCATGCAGCCCTTGACCGACGAATAATCGACAAGATCCGCTTTTTTGCATATATCGGTGTACCACTGCGCGAAGTCGACCGCCATCGGTGTAATTTCTTCGACCAGCCGTTTGTCCTGTGCCATAATAAATCTGTCCTTCTGTAAAATTCGTTTCTTAATATTATAGTATTATATTATAACCTGCCCATTATGTCAATAAAAAATATGCAAGGAGAAAATTTCCGAAATTTTCTCCTTGGGAATATTTCTTAAAATTTTCTTTGGATATTCCGTGAAAATTAATACCGCAGCCAGACCATCATCTCGCACTCGCTCCTGTTGGCGAAGGCATAATAAGGTATTAACTTGACATTGACGTTTTGGCTGTCGTCCCCGACAGTCCGGTAGAGGGCATCAAACACGCGTCTGCGTGAGGCTCCGATTTCCAGCGCCATGACCCCCAGCTCCTCATCGCGGATTACGGCGACGGGCGAGGTTATGTCCAATTTCAAATCGTACAGTTGACCGCCGTTATCCACACCCTCCGCGCAATATACAACGGGGCCGCGCGTAACCGCGCACTTGCCGCAATCCTCGCGGACGGCGGGATTCGCCTCCACGAACGTCACCGGCATGTCAAAAGACAGCCCGACACACGCGTCCCCCTGCGTTTTAACAAGTGCAAATCCGTTTTCGAGCGTATATGCCGCATCTTTGCCGTCGAGTGTTATTTTATAATTTTCGCACCATGACGGGATACGGAACGCGAGTGTTACGGGTTGCCCCTTATAATTGAAGATAACATCGCCGTCCCACGGGTAGCTCGTCTGCTGGCTGACAGACGCATCCCAACCATCCGTTTTAATGGAAGTGGCAGAAGCCATATATTGGTTTATATACAGAATTCCCTCTCCGGTGGTGTAGAGATAATTCGCCGCGGACGAGATGAACCGCGTTATATTAGGCGGGCAGCAGGAGCAGCCGAACACTTCCTGACGCCGTGTAATGGGCATACGTGTTCCGCCGTATTTAACCGAGGTATCCCTGCCTATCAGGTATGGATCAAGCTCCAGCGGATTTTCGTAAAAGAAGGATTTCCCGTCCAGCGATATGCTTGACAAAAAGCCGTTGTAGAGTATTTTTTCGATAATATCGCCGTATTTACCGTTCGGGGCAAGGAGGTTCATCCTGTGGGCGAAAAATATCAGCCCTATCGCGGCGCAGCTTTCGGCATACGCCTGCAGGTTGGGTAGGTCATATGCCTTCATGAAGGCTTCGCCGTGCGCGGAAGATCCGATGCCGCCTGTTATATACATCTTGCGTTCTGTTATATCATTAAAAATAGCGTCGCATGCGCGCGACAGCTCTGCGTCGCCGTCCTCCCGCGCAATGTCCGCCATAGCGCAGTAGAGATAACACGCGCGTACAGAATGACCCTCGGCGGTGGTTTGCTCTCTCACAGGCAGATGGTCCTGCGCGTAGCGGGCGCCGGCGAAATCATAGTAGTCCTCCTTCGACGTGCCCCTCGCGTTAATGAAGAAACGGGACAGGTCGAGGTATCGTTTTATGCCCGTGCAGCGGTAGAGTCTGTAAAGCGCCAGCTCGATTTCTTCGTGCCCGCATGTTTTAAACGAAGCCGAGCCGTCAATAACGAACACACGCTCGATATGGTCGGCATATTTCTCCATCAGCTTTAAAAAACGGTCTTTGCCCGTCGCCTCATAATACGCCACAGCCGCTTCAATAAGGTGTCCGGCGCAGTACAGTTCATGGTCGACGCGGCGTGTAAACCGCGCCTGCGGCTCGACAACCGTGAAATAGATATTGTAATAGCCGTTTGCGTCCTGGTGGGCTTCGATATCGTCGATAAACTCCTCCACCACGCGCTCCAGCTTGTGGTTCTCCTGCATCCGCAGCAGATAAGCGGCGGATTCCGCCCACTTCGCGAGGTCGGAATCCCAGAAGATATGCGGTCGGTTGGGCATACCCTCCTTCCAATCCATCTTCATGGCGGCAAATCGTCCGGTGCCCACAAAACGGTTATACACCGCCCAGATCGTAGTGTCACGGATCATATTATAACGTTCGCTCCAAAAGCCGGATAAAACTGTGTTTTGGAATTCCACTGTGTTGTATCGGTTCATGTTATATGTACCTCTTATAAAAATAATTAGCAGTTATTTAATATGCGGCTATTTAATGTACGGCGTCATCTTCAAAGAGTCTCCGCAGCCCGATGCCAATTGATATACGCCGTCGGCGCGCAGTGAGCGCTCAAATGCCGTTGTGACCGCGGCATTGTGCAGTCTGTAATCGGCGGGTTTGGTTATCACCGGCACAGCCGAGCGCTTTTTCAGTTCGCGGAGCAGCGCGCTTCCGCGCGTGTTAGCGGCGAGTACAAGCGTATACGGCGGCTCCTCTTCCAACTCGGCGTAGGTCGTGCCGAGAAGGGCGAATATCGCCGCGCGCCGTATGCGTGCGGAGGTGAGGTGCTTCGCCGACGCGCGTTTTAACAGCTCGCCCGGCGACGCGCTCTCACGCGCGGATGCCACCAGCCGCTCCGCCAGCCCTCCGTCGGCGTCGCAGCATTTCGCAAGTTCCGCAGGCTCGGCGAGCCGAAAAAACATGGGCAGCGCGATACCCAGACGTTCGAGCGATACCGGCGCGCCGCGTGAACGGCACATCTCAAGCGTCGCGGGCGGAATTAACGCTTGCAGCGCTTGGATTTCGCGCATCGAAAGATCGCCTGCCGGTTTTCCGGCGTTTTTCCACGCCGCGCGGCTCGCCGTCGCGGACAGCCCGCGTATGCGCGGCAGCGGCAGCGGCACTACATGCGAGTTGCATTTATTGAGCGCCGCGATGTATTCGGCGGCGAGAATATCGTTCGGCGACGTTGGATAAAACGCTTCGCTGCCGTATTTTTCGTGGTAGGCGGCTTCGGTGACGCGTAATTTCGAGCCAAATTCCGACCTTTGCGGCTGACCGGCGGGCGCAAG
>DHAH01000054.1:0-2003 GCA_002397345.1 Clostridiales bacterium UBA4959 | reverse complement strand
GTGGAAACGCGCTATAACCGCGCTTTCCGCGGGGGTATAAACGGTATTACACATTGAAAACGGCATGTCGGGCGGCAGCGATTCGCAGCCGAAGGCGAGTATATCAAAAACGCCGGGCGCATTCACCAGCGACACACCCGCTCCGGCAAAAAACTCCGCGCTGGCGCACGACCACGGAAACGGCAGCTCAAGCACCAAATCGCAGCCGCACTTTACCGCAGCCGCCGCGCGTTCGTATTTCGGCGCGCTCGCAAGCTCGCCGCGCTGCACAAAATTGCCGCTCATCACCGCCGTTATCACACATTCTTCACCCAGCCGGGCGCGGATCAGCTCAAGCTGACGCAGGTGTCCGTTGTGAAAAGGATTATATTCACATATTACTGCCGCCCTTGGGACACTGTTTTTATTTGTTTGCAACGAATTTTATCGCTCCGTATTGCATATTCACAAATTTTGTATTATAATAACAACATAACATTATTATTATCATATAAATTTATCAGGAGTTACTTTTGTAAATGAAGGTTCTTGTTATCAACGCGGGCAGCTCGTCGCTTAAATACCAACTGCTCGACACCACGACCCGCGTGGTTGCCGCAAAAGGCATCTGCGAACGGATCGGTATGGCGGGCAGTCTTATCGAGCACCGGCTCGGCGAGGAGGGCGAAAAGAGCAAACGCCCGGTAGAGATAAATACTCACGCCGACGCTGTCAAACTGGTTATTTCCACACTGCTCGATCCCAAGCTGGGCTGCATTTCCGACGTTTCAGAGATAGAAGCGGTTGGGCATCGCGTCGTGCACGGCGGTCCTTATTTCACTGAAAGCAGCCTTGTCACCGACGAGGTGATGGAAAAGCTACGTAAATGCGTCGATTTTGCGCCGCTGCACACGCCCGGTCACCTGATGGGCATCGAGGGCTGCCTGAAAGCGATGCCCGGTACGCCGCAGGTGCTTGTGTTCGATACCGCGTTCCACACCACTATCCCCGAGATGGCGGCACGTTATGCCATATCTAACGAGTTGTCCGAGAAGTATAACATCCGCCGTTACGGCGCGCACGGGACCTCTCACCGTTTTGTGGCGCAAGAAATGATACGCTTGCTGGGCAAGCCCGCCGAACAGACGAAAATCGTGACCTGCCACATCGGAAACGGCTCGTCGATCTCTGCCGTCAAGGGAGGGAAATGCGTTGATACATCAATGGGCTTCACGCCCCTCGACGGCGTTATGATGGGCACACGCTGCGGCGCGATCGACCCCGCGATAGTTACCTTCATTATGAAAGAAGAGGGTTATGACCCCGATCGCATGCGCGATTATATGAATAACGAATGCGGATTTCTGGGCGTTTCGGGTATATCCTCCGACAGCCGCGATATTGAAGCCGCTATCCTGCGCGGCGACAAACGCGCTTGGATCACCGCGAACATGCTCGCGTATCAGGTGAAAAAATATATCGGCATGTATACCGCCGCGATGAATGGGCTTGACGCCGTGGTTTTCACCGCCGGCATGGGCGAGAACAACCCCGAGCTGCGCGACCGCGCCTGCGCTGATATGGGGTTTTTCGGCATCGAGCTTGACAGCCGCGTCAACGCCGCCGCGCATCACCAGCCGAACATCGTCCGGCTCTCGACCGAAAAATCAAAGGTGCTCGTCTACCTCATCCCCACAAACGAGGAATTGATGATCGCGCTGGATACAAAGGCGCTGATTGAGAGATAATTTTCGTGGAGGAATAATCATGGCGGAAATCAACCGGACACAGATCGAGGATATTGTTCGCCGGGTATTAAGCGATATGGACACACCGGCGCAAACTGAAAAAAATTACAGCTCCACCGAATATAACGGACGCCGTTTTATCGGCATTTTCTCCGACATGAACGCCGCGATCGAAGCCGCAAACAGTGGTTATCGCGCTGTACGCTCGATGAGCGTCGAGCAACGGGAGAAAATCATCGAGCGTACAGCGCGATAACCACTGTTTGCGGCTTCGAT
>DHAH01000095.1 GCA_002397345.1 Clostridiales bacterium UBA4959 | reverse complement strand
CTTTCAATTGGACTTTGTCTTCAGTCTGAATTTAATTATCAATTAGACATTTCTTAAAATATATATTCAAAAAGGATTATGCATGAACTCAGCCGAAGAATCACTGAAAAAACATTACGAATGGCGGGGTAAAATCGAGGTTGTCTGCCGCGCGCCGATTGCTACGCGTGAGGAGCTGTCGCTCGCGTATACGCCCGGCGTCGCGCAGCCCTGTCTTGAGATACAAAAAGATGTTAATAAAAGCTACGATCTGACCCGACGCGCCAATCTCGTCGCGGTGGTAACCGACGGTACGGCGGTGCTCGGACTGGGCGATATCGGCCCGGAGGCGGGAATGCCCGTCATGGAGGGTAAATGCGCGCTGTTCAAGACTTTTGCGGACGTTGACGCTTTCCCGATCTGCGTGCGCTCGAAGAATGTGGACGAGATCGTCGAAACCGTCGCGCTGATCGCGGGCAGTTTTGGCGGTATCAACCTCGAAGACATATCTGCGCCCCGCTGTTTCGAAATTGAGCGCAAGCTCAAGCGGCGCTGTGACATACCCATCTTCCACGATGACCAGCACGGCACGGCGGTCGTGACCTCCGCCGCGCTGATAAACGCCTTGAAGCTGACCGGGCGGAAGTTTTCAGAGATATCAATCGTACTCAACGGCGCGGGCGCGGCAGGCGTCGCGATAATCAAGCAGCTCATCGCGCTGGGCGCGCGCGACATTGTAGCGTGCGACCGGAAGGGTATAATCTATCGCGGCGACGAAACGCTGAATGATTCTAAACGCGAGCTTGCCAATCTGACCAACACGCAGGATAAGCGCGGCAGTCTTGCCGACGCCATGCGCGGCGCGGATGTATTCATAGGTGTGTCCGCACCCGGCTGCGTCACGCCCGAAATGGTGCGCTCGATGGCGAAAAATCCGTTATTGTTCCCGATGGCGAACCCCACGCCGGAAATTATGCCCGACCTCGCGCGTGAAGCAGGTGCCGCGATAATCGGTACGGGGCGCAGCGATTTTCCCAACCAGATTAACAATGTGCTTGCTTTCCCCGGTATTTTTCGCGGCGCGCTCGATGTGCGCGCGTCCGATATAAATGAGGAGATGAAAATCGCCGCCGCTTACGCTATCGCTGGCTGCGTTACCGGCGAAATGCTGGCGCCCGACTGCATTATACCCAGCGCGCTGGATAAATCAGTAGCCGCCAAGGTCGCCGCCGCAGTCTCGCAGGCTGCCCGTAACAGTGGTGTCGCCCGGATATAACGGGACAGGGAACGGGGGTACGCGTGGTGGGGAGAGGGTCAAGCAAGCTTGACCCCGCTCCCCCCACACCCCGCAAACAAAGGATAAATTGCACAATTATTGAAAGATGGTTAATTGCGGAGCAGGTTTTATATCCTCTTTTTATATACAATGAAAATAGCGCCCCCTAATCCGGTTCCCTGAACCAGACGGGGGCTTATTTTATTAAAATTATCATAAAGTTTTTGGGGGGTCTGGGGGACTTTTCGAAAAAAGTCCCCCAGCGTACCCCGTACCCTCGTCCCCTCGTCCACTGTCACTTTTCAGCAAGAGTATTGCCGATTGACATGCGGTCGCTGGCGGCGAGCATATAGCGCAGCCCGAGCGAATCGAGCGCGTCGCCGCCCTCGTATTTACCGTCGCAGGTGATGAAAAACGCGCAGCGTTTAAGCGGAATGCGCATTTTACGCATAAGATCGTGCGTCACGGTGCAGGAGCGCCGCGCCTCGATAATGCGCCGCGCGTAGGTCAAGCCGATACCGGGCACGCGTATCAGCGTATCAAAATCGGCGCGGTTGACCTCGACAGGGTAGAGGCTGATATTGCGCAGCGCCCATGCCGCTTTGGGGTCAAGCTCGCGGTCGAGGAAGGGCGCGTCAGCCGGCGTAACGTCGTCGGGCGAAAAACCGTAGAGCTGCTGCAGACGGTCAGCCTGATACAGCCGCGCCATGCGCCAATAGGGCGTCGCGGTGCGGGGCAGTTCCTCCGGCTCATAGCCCGCAGCGTCGTGCAGCAGCGTGAACGCGGTGTAATACACGCGGCTCAACCGATATTTGCGGTACAGGGCGGAGGAGAGCTGCATAATCGTACGGTCGTCCTCGCCGGTGCTGCCCGCCATGAGCTGCGTCGTCTGTGAGCGCGCGAACTGGCGGCGGTCGTATTTGGCGATTTTTATTTGTTCCGAAATCTCATTCATCGGAGTGAGGATGTTCGTTTTATTCTTTTGTTTGGCGATTTTTTCATACCCAGCGCTTTGTGCGACCTCGATATTCACACTCAGCCGGTCGGCGTAACGCCCCGTCGCGGATATGAGCGCCGGGTCTGCACCGGGCATGATCTTGCAGTGAATAAAACCGCGGTAGGACAGCTCCTCACGCATAATGCGCACGCTCTCGGCGAGCAGCTCCTGCGTGTAGTCGGCGTTTTTGTAAATCGCGGAAGTAACAAAGACTCCATATCCGTTTTTCTTGGCGTTATCAACCGCCATCGTCGCAAGCTCACGCGGCGGCGTGGCGTAGACATGCTGTTTGTCGCGCCCGCAGCGGCAGCAGCAATACGCGCAGTTAAAGGTGCAGTTATTGGACATGAACACCTTGGGGATTTTCGGCGGTGCGGCTTTACCGTGGATCGAGCCGGCGCAAAGCAGCGCGGTGCGCTCGGCGTCGGAATCGCAGCCGACTTCGAACTGCGCGTCGTCACGCATGAGAAGCAGCTTTCGCGCTCTGTCAAGCTGCTCGGGAATGACGATGTTTGCCATGGCGAACATCCTTTCGTATATCATGGGATTATTATACACCGTGCACGAACAAATGTCAACATAATTATTAATAAAAAGACGCATGTGGTGAAAAATAGTTTCACCACATGCGTTGTGTTCTATTTAGCGTTCAAGCGAAGCATTCCGCGTAACGCTCATCCGAGCGGATTGCATCCAGTAGATTAGCGGGCGCCATAGCTAACACACTCTTCCAATGATTTTCCGGCACAACCGGGTAATTTCCGCCCGGGAAAGTTACTTTTGACACAAGAGGAGCGGTGTATTTGAAGATTTCTTCGTGTCGCACCGATATATACGCCCTGTTGTGATAGAAACATTTTTCGAAATATTGCAATGCTGTATTGAGATTTCCGTGTCGTCCTTCAAGTATTGCACAATAATAATACAAATCTCGCAATTCCATGTGTGCGCCGCCGCAGTTTCCGTCGTCAAGCACTAACTCGTAGAGGTGCGCTAAACCAAGTAGTTTTGAAATGCTCTCATTGTTATTCAAAATAGATATTTTGGTGAAAACTGCGTTTACCATAGATATATACAATTGTTTTAATAAGGCAAGTATTTCTTCGCCTAAATATTTATCTCGATCTTCACCCTCTGATGCAAGTGGTAATAAACATTCGCGGCTGATGATAATGGAATCCTGCTTTTTAGCAAGTTCTATTGCACGTTCATACGCTCCTGTGTTGGCATATTGTTTAGCCATTATTAATATAACTGCCATTCTTTCGTCAGAGTTGATATTCATTTCCAGTACTTTCTCGAATATTTCGAGCGCTTCTATAAAATATTCGTTTTTAGAGTTGTATTCGGTATCCGCATAGGCATAATCGCTGTCATCTTTCGTATATCCGCGAGCGCCATAGATTTGCCAGCCATACATATTTAATGCGAAACCAAGATTTAGCATTATTTTAGACTCTGACGGAAATTCTTCCGCTGCTTCGCGCAGCAGAGCGACGCACGGTTCCATGTTGCCCTGCGCGTTTATCATTGCTTCGGCTTTTTCTAATATAGCTTTAATTTTTTCTTCACGCTCACCGTTATATCCGAAAAGCTCGTCGATGGTAATGTGGAAATAATTCGCTATCGCGGGGACTATCTCAAGGTCGGGATAACCTCCGTTCGCCTCCCAGCGGGAGACAGCCTGGCTTGTAACGCCGATTGCGTCGGCGAGTGTTTCCTGTGTCCGCCCGTCGCGGCGGCGCAGTTCGCGGATCTTTTCGCCCAGTTTTATTTTCATAAGCACATTCTCCTATAATATTAACACCGGTGTGATTATATTATAGGAGAAATATTTGTATATTACAATTATCAATTCGTTGTTTTACATCCAAGCACAGCTTGTGCCGTTTAACAATAGGCTTTTTAAAATATAGTTTTTGATATTTCCTTTTAACAAATAGGACGTTTACACAGCGATAAAATAATGGTATAATACTGCTTGTTATGAGTAATCAATCTACCGCGGCTGTTTATACGCTCGGCTGCCGCGTAAACCATTATGAAAGCGAAGCGATCGCCGCGTTCCTGCGCTCGCGCGGCGTCGACGCGTCGACAGAGGACGCACCCGGATCGGTGCGCGATATTTATATCGTCAACACCTGCGCGGTGACGGCGGAGAGCGCCGTAAAATCGCGTAAGCTGCTGCGCAGGCTGCGACGGATTAACCCCCGCGCGGTAATCGCCGCCGTAGGCTGCGACGCGCAGCTTGAGCCTGACACGCTTGCCGGGATATGCGATATAGTTGCGGGCAGCCGGAACAAGCTCGACGCGGCGGCGAAGGCGCTTGAAGGCGTGCAAGGCGCATTGAAACAATCTATCAATAATCCGCTCGAACCGATGAAAATAGACGGCTTCGAGCGCACGCGCGCATATATAAAAATCGAGGACGGCTGCAACGGGCGGTGCGCTTATTGCATAATTCCGTCGCTACGCGGCGGCGTGAGCCTGCGTGGTGCGGACGACGTTGCCGCCGATGTCGCCGCCGTCGCCGCGACGGGCTGCCGCGAGGTCACGCTCACCGGAATTGAAACCTCCGCATACGGCGACGACCTGCCCTTGTTAATCTCGCGCGTAAGCGGAATTAACAATATCGAGCGCATACGGCTCGGTTCGCTCGATCCGTCATATCTGACGCGTCATATCGCGGACGAATTCGCTGCGCTGCCAAAGCTGATGCCGCATTTCCACATATCGCTGCAAAGCGGTTCGAGCCGTGTGCTCGCGGCAATGCGGCGGCGTTATAACGCGAAACAAGCGGCGGATAACCTCGATTATCTGCGCGGCGTAATACCGGATGTGAAGTATTCGGCGGATATTCTGACCTGCTTCCCGGGCGAGAGCGACGAGGATTTTATAGAAACGCTCGAATTCGCGAGACACGCGGATTTTTACCACATGCATGTGTTCACATATTCGCCCCGACCTGGTACAGAAGCAGCCGCGCTGCCCCAGTTGCCGCCCGCGATCTGTCGGGAACGCTCGGAGCGGCTGATAGCGCTTGACCGCGAGCTGCGGACTGCCCACCATGAAAAAGCGATAGACAGCGGGCAGCCTCTCGGGGTATTGTTCGAGCAGACCGATAGCGGATTGATCAAGGGGCATACGCGCGAATTCATGGAAGTCGCCGTACCGGCCGGCACCGCGGAACGCGGTGAGCT
>DHAH01000110.1:11268-14241 GCA_002397345.1 Clostridiales bacterium UBA4959 | reverse complement strand
GGCAGTTGGTGGTGCAGGACGCGGCGGAAATGACCTGATCTTCGGCGGAAAGAATCTTTTCGTTTACGCCGAACACGACTGTTTTAAGATCGTTGCCCGCGGGAGCGGAGATGACGACCTTTTTGGCGCCCGCTTGGATATGCGCCATGCTTTTTTCTTTAGATACATAAAAGCCTGTGCATTCGAGCACGACATCGACGTTATGCTTTGCCCAGGGCAGATCCTGCGCCTTAGGCATGGCGTAAATGATAATTTCCTTGCCGTCGACGGTGA
Organism: Clostridiales bacterium UBA4959; assembly: GCA_002397345.1. Taxonomy (GTDB): domain Bacteria; phylum Bacillota; class Clostridia; order Oscillospirales; family CAG-272; genus DTU078. The sequence continues at coordinate 13,968 of DHAH01000110.1, read as the reverse complement.
TGGAACCGGGTGTGACGACGGTTTTGCCGTCCTCCGCCATGACGGGCTCTTTTGATGAAACGGTGTGAAGCCCCTGACCCATTGTACCGGCGTAACCGCCCTGCGCGGTATCGTATTTAAGCAGGTGGGCGAGCATCTGGGGGCTGGTGAGATCGTTTATAGCGACAATATCGTAACCGGGCGCGCCGAACATCTGGCGGAACGCCAGCCTTCCGATACGTCCGAAACCATTTATAGCAACTTTAACTGACATGTGAGTACTCCCTTGATTTTTATAATATTATTTGTGATTATATTTTACATTATTCGGCCTTTCTATACAAGAGGACAACACGTTTATTTTCATATTTTTAACAAATGGTTCTCACTCAGCCGGGCGTTCCGCGCTTTTGAAAATTAATACAGCCAAACAATCGAATTTCTATTGTTTTAATATATAAAGTCTTGACATTTGTGAATAAAAAGGATACAATATTACACTAGCAGACTATAAAGCATTGCGCGCGGAGCGTTTATGCGTTAATATTATTTTAATATAAGGAGGTGCATTATGCCCGATTTAATATGGATAATTATCACCGGCGCGCTGTGTCTTGCCGCCGGTTTGGCGATTGGTATATTAATTGGTGTTTTATACCGTAAAAAAGTAAGCGAAGCAAAAATAGGTTCAGCCGAGCTCGAGGCAAAACGCATCATCGACGATGGCATTAAACTTGCCGAAACAAAGAAAAAAGAAGCCCTGATTGAAGCAAAAGAAGAGATCCTTGCGCAGCGCAACGAGCTGGAGCAGGAAATCAAGGACCGCAGGCAGGAGCTGTCGCGCAACGAGCGAAACCTTACGCAAAAAGAAGAGAAGCTTGAACGCAAGCTTGAAAGCCTTGAAAAAAAGGACGAAACATTAAACCGCAAGATCAAAGAATGCGAAACTAAAACAGAAGAAATCGAGGAGCTGAAATCCAAACAGCTCACACGGCTGGAGGAAATCGCGGGACTGACAGCGGAAGCTGCTAAAGCCGAGCTGATTGAGTCGGTCGAAGACGAAGTGAAGCATGAAGCGGCGGTAAAGATCATTGAAATCGAGTCACAGCTCAAAGAGGAAGCCGAAGATCGCGCCCGAAATATCATAGGGCTGGCAATCCAGCGCTGCGCCTCCGACTGCGTTTCGGAAACGACTGTATCGGTCGTGCCGCTGCCCAGCGACGACATGAAGGGACGCATCATCGGACGCGAGGGCCGCAACATACGCGCGATCGAGACGCTGACCGGCGTCGATCTTATCATAGACGATACGCCGGAGGCGATAACCCTCTCCTGCTTCGACCCTATCCGCCGCGAGGTGGCAAGGCTGTCGCTTGAAAAGCTTATCTCCGACGGACGCATCCACCCCTCGCGGATCGAGGAAACCGTTGAAAAATCGCGCCGCGAGGTCGAGGCGATTATCAAACAGGCGGGCGAGCGCGCCATATTCGAAACGGGTATCCACGGCATGAACGGCGAGCTGGTCAAGATACTCGGACGGCTGCGCTACCGTACCAGCTACGGACAGAATGTGCTGCGTCACTCCATCGAGGTCGCGATGCTGTCGGGCATGATAGCGGACGAGCTGGGCGTCGATGCGACGCTGGCAAGGCGCTGCGGTTTGCTGCATGACATCGGCAAGGCGATGACGCAGGAGGTCGAAGGCTCGCACGTACAGATTGGCCTTGACATAGCGCGTAAATACAAAGAAAACAAAGAAGTGCTGCACGCCATCGAGAGCCACCACGGCGATGTGGAGCCGCACAGCGTCATAGCCATGATAGTACAGGCGGCAGACGCTGTTTCCGCGGCAAGACCGGGCGCTCGGCGCGAAGATTTGGAAAACTATCTGCGCCGCCTGCAAAAGCTGGAGGAAATCGCAAGCAGCTTTGAGGGCGTTGAGAAGTCCTACGCCATACAGGCGGGTCGCGAGATTCGCATAATGGTTAAATCCGATACCGTTTCGGATGAACAGATGACGCTTCTGGCGCGCGACATAGTCGCGAAAATCGAGGGCACGCTCGAATACCCCGGTCAGATCAAGGTCAACCTGATCCGCGAGAGCCGGGCAGTAGAATACGCGAAATAAAGACGCGATATGCGTCAATTAGAGCGGCGGCGTATACGCACGCGGGCCGCGTACAAAAACACCAAAACACTGGATATAAAACAACCGGGATAATAATCCGGGGCAGGCGCCCCGGTGCAAGATAGATTTTCGTCCTCACAGCGCACAGGGTGCGCTTACATACAAGGAGAGCGAAAAACCGCGGCTCACGCCGCCGCCCGCTGTGCATATTTCAGGCAAAGACAAAACACAGACGGCGGCGCGGGACAGCTTTTCCGCGCCGCCGATGTTTTTATTAAGGATAGGTTTTAAATGGATTCCAGAAAAGTTTTTAATTTAATACCTGACGAATTTGATAAATGGAGACCACGCTATTGCAGCGAGCTTTTTACCGATATAATTGAATATGCAAAGCTTGACCATAGCAGGGAGGTTCTTGAAATCGGTCCGGGTACGGGGCAAGCCACCGAACCGTTTTTAAGGACAGGATGCTCTTACACAGCCATTGAGCTTGGCGAAACTTTTACCGCGTATATGAAAGACAAATTCGGTCGATATAATAATTTTAATATCATAAACGCTGATTTTGAAACGTATGATTTCGGAGCGGAGCG
>DHAH01000110.1:6693-11149 GCA_002397345.1 Clostridiales bacterium UBA4959 | reverse complement strand
GGAGCGGTTTGATTTAGTGTTTTCCGCAGCAACAATACAGTGGATTCCTGAAAAAATCGGATTTCCAAAAGTATATAATATTTTAAAAAACGGCGGGGCGTTTGCGATGTTCATGACGCGATCGGATTATAAAACACCTGATGGAGATTTATATAATAAGATTCAAGCGGAATATAAAAAATACTTCTTCCCCGAAATACCATATACATGCAAGCTGGATTACAATAATGTGGTAAATTACGGTTTTTCCGATTTTCAATATAAAGAATATAAAACGGTGCGGGAATTCAACGCAGATGATTTCGTTTCCTACATAGGCACACACTCCGACCATATTACACTTAACGAGCCATATAAGACAAACCTTTTTGAGGGAATCAAAAAAGTAATCCGCGATACCGGCGATAAAATAGTAATTTTTGATACGATTGCCTTATATTTAGCTAAGAAAGCATAACTCCGTTGATAAAAAAATAAAGTTGAGACGAGGGGTAGACTAAATGAATATCGAAACCGCGCGGCTCGCGCGACAGCTTACCGACAATATCAGCCGCGTCATTTGCGGAAAAGACGATAAAATTACAATGGTAATCACCGCGCTGTTCGCGGGCGGGCATGTGCTGCTCGACGATATTCCCGGTACGGGTAAAACGAGCCTGGCGCGCGCGCTGGCGAAGTCCATCGACAGCGACTGCCGCCGCGTGCAGTTCACGCCCGACCTGCTGCCGTCTGACTTAACGGGCATAAATTACTATAATCAAAAGCAGAACGAGTTTGTGTTCCGGCGCGGACCGGTATTCACCAATATATTAATCGCCGACGAGATCAACCGCACCACGCCGCGTACGCAGTCGGCGCTGCTCGAGTGTATGGAGGAACGCCAGACGACGATCGACGGCGTGACATATCCGCTCGAGCCGCCGTTTTTCGTCATGGCTACGCAGAACCCCATAGAGTCGCAGGGTACGTTCCCGCTGCCCGAAGCACAGATCGACCGCTTTCTTATGAAACTGTCGCTCGGCTATCCCGACCCGGACGCCGAGAAGGCAATGCTCGGGCGCTTTGCCGAATCGTCGCCGCTTGATACGCTCGGCGCGGTTTGCACAAAAGATGAGGTCGTCGCGGCGATCGCGGCGGTGCGGACAGTCCGCGCGTCGGACGCGATAAAAGATTATATCGTGCGCATTGTGAGCGCGACGCGCGAATCGGAGAAAATCCGCCACGGCGTCAGCCCGCGCGGGGCGCTGTCGCTGTTGCGCGCTTCGCAGGCGAAAGCGGTGATGGAGGAGCGCGATTTCATTCTGCCCGACGACGTGAAAGCCGTCGCGGTGCCTGTATTGGCACACCGCATTATCTCCCGTTCGCAAAACACTATCCGATTGTCCGAATCGGGCGAAAATATTATCGAATATATCCTCGACGGCGTTAAAGCGCCTATATAGGTGGACGAGGAGCGCTTGGGAGAAAATGCGCGCCCCATTCGACAGGCGGATGAAATAATTCGAAAAACTGTGATATTATGTATTTGATCGCATTATTAATAGCTGTATTTGTTGTTATTACCGTCGTGTCGCACATCTACTCCACTCGTTCGTTCGACGGCGTGGAATACAACGCGACGCTTAGTGTCGGTGAGGTTTTCGAGGACGAGGATGTGTTCCTCTACGAAGAAATCACCAACAATAAATTTCTGCCCCTCCCCTGCGTGCGCGTTGACACCGATCTGCCCGAAGGCTTGCGGTTCAGGCTGTATAAGCGTAAAGAAGACCGCTCCGCTCCCCCGGAATTCCCCGCCAATGAGGGGAATGAGGCGGGATCGGCGCGTAAAAAGCGCGGGCCCGTGAGGTCGCGCGGCGTGAAAGTGCTTCTTGCCGCCGAAGGCGTCGGCGACGTAAAAGTCGGGGATGAATATCTGCGCAGCTATGTGCAAAGCGTTTTTTCGCTGCACAGCCAGCGCAGGATAACGCGCCGCTGGCGAGTCGCCTGCGGTAAACGCGGCGAATATACCATAAGCGGCCCCATACTCGTCTCCACCGACCCGCTGGGGTTCAACACGCAGTCCCAGCGCATTACGGCGCAGCCCGGCAAGCGCAATACCATAACGGTGCTGCCCAAACCGATCAACCTGTCCGAGCATTTTACGTCGTCGTATCACCCTGACGGCAACAAAACCACACCGTTTGGGCTGCTCTCCGACCCACTTCGTATCGCGGGCAGCCGTGAATATACACCCCTTGACCCGATGAACAAGATCAACTGGATGTCCACCGCGTCGCACGGCAAGCTGATGGTCAACATCGAGGAATACGCCGAGCGTACCCGCTTCGGGCTGCTGCTCAACATGCAGTCACGCGGGCGCGAGCAAAATCAAAAGATTCCCAGCGACACGGCTTCCGTTGAGCTATGTATTACCGTCTGCGCTTCTATATTCGATATGATGTCATATGGCAGCGTGCCCGTGAGGTTATTTGCCAACGCATCGCACACCGACGCGGGGTTATCTGAGGAATATTCTCTCCCTATCGGCGACAGCACGATTATCAGGACGCCCGCCTATACAGGCAGGGGACAGATGATCGACGCGCTGCGGCTGCTCGCCGTGCTGCCCATGAAAATCTCTTATCCGACCGAAAAACTGCTTGACGCTATTATCGCTGAGCCGTACCAATACGCCGACGGCGGCAATTTGATTGTGGTTTCGTCTTATATCGATGAACGGATGATCAACTTTCACGCGCTTATGCGGGAAAAAGGTGTCAGAGTCGTGTTTTACATCACGACCGCCAACCAAAACGCCGCTATCATACCCAACGATGTTGAGATTTGGTATAAAACTTATTTATGAAAAAACGCATTGAAGATATATCTTCGCCATCTGTGGCGTTTGATATGCTTTTTAAATTCCTGTCCTGCGCGGCGCTGCTTGCTGTCGCCGCGCCGATTATCCACAGTTTGACGTGTCCTATAATAGGCGGGTGGGCAGTCTTTCTCGCGCTCGTCTTATCGCCGCTGCTGTTCGGCACAGGCTATGCGCTTCAGGCGCTGTACGGGCGTGTGGCGGGAATAAAACGCACCGCGTCCTCGCGTTCGTATGAAAAACTGGAGAAATATTTCAAGCTGCCGGATGCCGCGCTGACGATCACGCTCGGGGCGGGCGCGGGGATGGCTGTCACAGGTTTTATATCGCGTTATATGCGCGCGCAGTTTGAGGCGGGGATCGACCGCGCGTATGACAAATCGTCGCTGATACCCTTTTTAGCGGGGCTTTTCTGCTCGGTGTTCATCATCGCGGGTATCGCCGCGTGGTTTTATCCGAGGGGGTATATCATCAACCTGCGGTCGCTGATACCGTGCCTCGTTGTGATTATCGCCGATTTTATGATTAACATAACGTTCGGCGTGGGGCAGGAATTTCTTGTGGCATGCACCGCCGTCTTTATGCTCCTGTCTGCGATTGTTATGAACCAGAACCATATTGTGGACGTCATTAACGCTTCCGGCACGGGGGATATAACGCCGCGCGTGAGGTTTTACAATCTGCTCGCCGTCGGGATCTTTTGTCTCTTTGTGGTTGTCACGATGCCGATTGCGCTTTCGGTTATCGTCGGACTGATGGTACTCGGACGCATGTTTTTGTTGTTCGTCCTGCGCAACTCCATTGTGGGAGAAGAAAATGATTTTGTTGACGCGAATGAGCAGGCGTCGCAGTTCGAAAGCAATGTGTTTGGCAAGTTCAGCGATTTCGGCAGCGAGTCGCAGGCGAAGTTTTATTTTATTATATTTATGCTGCTCCTGCTCACTGTGATATTTTTCTTTATAATAATACGCCGCCGCAATGTGTTTCGTATTATATTCGATTTTATAAACAAAGTTTTTTCTAACATATTGGAATTCCTCACCAATCTGTTTTCGTTCAACAAGTTTTCAACCGAAAAATTCGCGCTTTCCAATTACCGTGATACTGAAGAAAAAGTTGATAAAAAGGCAATCCGAGAATATAGCAAAGCTGACCAGCCCGCGCGCAGTTACGGTGAATTCCGGCGCAGACTTGACATGCTCACCGACGCAGGCGAGCGGCTTAAATTCGCTTATAAAGAGCTTATTCGCTGCTGGGGAGAAATATATATACGTCTTAATATATCCGATACGCCCGCCGAGATTAAACGCAAGATCGAGGAAGCCGCGTCCGGTACCGACGCCGAGCTGATTACACGCGCGTTCGAAGCGGTTAAATACGCGGAACACGACCTGCCCCCCGCTGAATCGCATCGCCTTGTCGAGATAATGTGCGCACAAATAAAAGCGCGTATGTAATACGCGCGCAGACTGAAGACAAAGTCCAATCAAAAGAGAACGCGCTTTCTGAAGAAAGCTGTGCAAAGACTTTTCAAACTAGATTATTATGTAATTCGTTCTGATACTTGTTAATTGTACGCATTTGCGCCGCCTTTATGGG
>DHAH01000110.1:2940-6537 GCA_002397345.1 Clostridiales bacterium UBA4959 | reverse complement strand
ATAACGAACTATTATTAAAAAATGGTTTATCTTCAATCAGAGCGCGTATGTAATACGCGCGAATAATGCGACAAAAGCAACGAAACGCGCCGTTTTTGTCGAGGATACAGGTACAAATGTAATTAATCTATGACTAATAGTGAGCATTTATTCCTTCAATGTATTAATTATTTTTCACGATTTTATGAAACCCTATTGACAATAAAACTACACATGTTATAATGTATTCATAAAATTATTCCGGAGGTTTAAATATCTTAATGAAAAAGCTATTCTCACTCCTGATGGTAGCTGCGATGATGTTCGCTCTCGCACTGCCGATTTTCGCGGCTGAATACACTTTCAAAGTAGGCAGCGAAGATGAGCAGACCTATATCTACGAAGAAATGGGTTCCACGGTTAACGGCGAAGGACGTTTTAACGACGGCGTCGGCTATGTAATCTATGAATTCCCGATCGACAAAGCCGACAAATACGCCCGTATCGTATGGAAAATGAAGGCTCAGTTTGAAGTCAGCGTAAACAACACAGATCCCGATAAAGATGAAGCATGGGAAGTTGTTGTGAAAAACGAGCCGACCGAACAGGAAGTCGCAGACGGCAAAGCCGACTGGGGTTACTCTGTCGGTAACGTTACAATGCAGCAGAACCTGGACAAATGGTGCAAAGACAACAAATCGGGTAAGATCTGGGTCAGAATGGCTGACGCTGATGTTACAAACGGCTGGGGCGGCATGGTTCTTAACAATCCCGACGTCGTTTTCACCTCCAGCGCCAATCCCCTCCCCGAACTTGAGAAACCCAAGACAGACGCTGAGATAGCCGCCGAAAAAGCCGCCGCTCTGATCGCCGCAGCTCCCGCCGGTGCCAAAGCGTTCGTTATCAATACCGAGTCCGAGAAGCCTTTCATTTACAAAGATGAAGGAAGCAAAATCGACGGACATCCCGCTCGTTACATGGATAACGCCTCCTACATAATCTACGCTTTCGACGTGAAAGCCGCTGACAAAGTAGCGAAGCTTGTTATGGGCATCGACAACCAGTATGAAATCCGTGTCGCCAACTCTGATCCCGACAATATCGAAGGATATGAAGTCGTCGCCGTTGCCGAACAGAATGAAGCCGACGCCGACAGAGGCGATGCATGGGGCAACCGCTATGAAGAGGGCAGCGATGTTGTTCCGAACATAGAGCTTGACCTTACCAAATACCTCACCGGCAAAGACGGTAAAATCTATGTTTACGTCGGTGACTGTGTTCCCGAAAACGGTTGGGGCGGCCGTATAGCCTCCACTTCCGCTGTGATCTTCACCTCTGGCGATGGTTCCACACCTGTCACTACCCCCACCACCACTGATGCAGGCACAAAAGCTCCCTCCACCTTTGACGCCGTCAGCGTTGTCGCTCTGGTCGCGGTCGCTGCGCTCGGCACAGCCGTCGTCATCAAGAAGAAAAATCATTAATAATTAACGTTTTAACGTTAGCCCCCGGGGTTCCCCGGGGGCTTTTTTATCGCCTGTTTTTATTGACAAAGCGACGCGTGTAATGTATAATCTATTTAAAACTTTGTTGAACGGGGGACATATGAAATCAATGAAATTCCTCGCTGCCGCGCTGTTCTCGGTGGCGTTGGCGATTGCCGCGTCGATAGCTGTTTCGGCATATACGATTTCTTTCACGGTATTTGACAGCAAAGAAAAACAGTATATTTATGAAGAAAGCGGCTCCGCAAATTCGAACGGCAGCCGGTTCTGCGACGGCACGGCATGTATTTGCTACGAATTTCCGGTTAATACAACAGATAAATATGTTTCGCTGAACTGGACAATCGCAAATCAATATGCCGTTTATGTCTGTGTCACCAACCCCGACGATTTTAACGAATGGAAACCTATCTACTTCCTTGAAAAACCCGCCGACGCCACAAGCGCCGACTGGGCGCCCTATAACCCCCAAAATATCACACATGACCTTTCAAAATACGCACCGCTCTGTTCAAAAGGAAAGGTGTGGATAATAATGGCTGACAGTGATATGAGCGGCGGCTGGGGCGGGTATATATCGAATTCCGATCCGGTAGTGTTCAAAACCTCGCAGACTGAACCAGTGGTCGGCGCTGTCGCCGAATATATCCCATCAACACAGCAAAACCAAGCGGCGCCCGAAACCGAAACCGCGGAAACGGTCGCCGGGAAACTTAAAAAACCCTCGAAACAGATAGATCCCGAAACATATAAAAAACCGGAATATGGTTTAATAGGCGTTGTGATCTCAGCCGGAATCTTCGCTGTTATTTACATAAAAAAACGTTCGCTGTGATATAAAAATAAAGTATATATCCAAAAATAAATGATTATTTATAAAAAATATTTAAAAAAATATATTATACCGTTTATGCCGGGCGTTTTGTGCGTTGGGTGCGAAGCGATATGCGATCTTTCCGGTCCTACTTTTATGGCAAATATAATAAATTTCGGAATCCGCGGCGGCGATCAGCAGCAAGTCGTACGCTGGGGATTTTTTATGCTCGCGGCAACCGCGCTGGGCGCTGTTTTCGCCGTCACACGAAACACGCTTGCCAGTTTTGTGTCCCAGCATGTGGGCAAAGAGCTGCGGTATGACTTGTTTGAAAAAATCATCGGCGTGGCGGAGTCGGAGTGCGACCGGTTCGAACCCGGCTCGCTTATCACGCGCATGACAAATGATACCTCACAGGTAACGCAGTTTATCAACGGTTTAATGCGTATCTTTTTTAAAGCCCCAATCGTCTGCTTGGGCAGCATGGCGCTTGCTATGATACTTAATTATAGACTCAGTTTAATTGTTTTTGCCGTCGTCGCCGTCGTGCTGCTGCTTATTTATATAAGCATGAAGCTAAGTTATCCGTTATATTCTAAATTACAATCAGCGACTGACAGGCTGAGCTCCGTGGTTCAGGAATATCTCAGCGGCATCCGGCCGATCAAAGCGTTCGGCACATACCGCGAAGAAGCGGCGCGTTTTGAAGCGGCAAACGAAGAATTGTTTCGAAAAAATGTAAACGCGCAGCTCATCATCACATTAATATCGCCCATAATGACGCTGGTGCTCGGCGTAGGCATAACGTTGGTGTTTTACATTGGCGGAAATATGTTTGAAGCGGGTACGGCGTCTCCCGGCGATATATCGGCTTTCATTTCATATATGGGGCAGATCCTCGGCTCGCTTATGATGATGACCAACATATTCAACACCTTCGTGCGCACAAAAGCATCCACGGTGAGAATAAACGCCGTATTTGATGGGAAAAGCGACTTCGCCGGCGGAGAAAACGGCGATAACGCCGCAGCGGAGATACAGTTCAATACGCTCGAATTCCGCAATGTAAGCTTCACATATCCGAGCCAAGCCGCCGCGAAACCCGCGCTCGATAATGTTTCATTTAAAGTGAACCGGGGCGAAACTATGGCGGTGATCGGGCCGACCGGCAGCCGCAAATCTACGCTGTGCGCGCTGCTGCTGCGTTTTTATGACGCCGATTCGGGCGAGATATTGATTGACGGCAAACCGATATGCGAATATGATGTGACCGCGCTGCGCGGTGCGGTCGGTTATGTG
>DHAH01000110.1:2517-2721 GCA_002397345.1 Clostridiales bacterium UBA4959 | reverse complement strand
GGTCGGTTATGTGCCTCAAAAACCGACGCTTTTCGGCGGAAGCGCGGCATATAACCTGCGTTTCGGGCGGGAGGCCGCGACTGACGAAGAACTGTATGAAGCGCTGGAAGATGCGCAGGCGGGATTTATTGCGGAGAGCGGTGATAAGCTCGAAACAATGCTGGGCAGCGGGGGCGTCAACTTTTCCGGCGGGCAGAAGCAGCG
>DHAH01000110.1:0-2365 GCA_002397345.1 Clostridiales bacterium UBA4959 | reverse complement strand
TCCGGCGGGCAGAAGCAGCGGCTGTCTATTGCGCGGGCGCTGGTCAAAGATGCCCCGGCACTGGTACTCGACGACGCGACCAGCGCGCTCGACGCGCTGACCGAAGCGAAGGTGCGCATATCGCTGGAAAGAACGCACGCAAAACGCCTGACGATCAACATCACGCAGCGCTGTTCCTCCGCGCGGTTTGCGGATAAGATATTAGTATTAGAGGACGGCGGTCAGGCGGGGTTCGGCACACACACCGAGCTGATGAAAAATTGCGTGGTGTACGCGGACATATACAGCTCGCAAATCTCGCACGGGGAAAAGTGAGAACGGGGGGGGGGTTACGCGCGGGGGTATTGACCCCGCACACCCTCCTGCCGGCTGATATTTTTAATAAATTGTCGACTATGTAAACGCGGTTATGCGCTTGGGTAATGGAACCAAATGCGCAAAGGAGCAATATAGGAAAGCTATGAATATTCAAAGAGAATCAAAACTGCCCACAGTCGGGCGTGGCGGTGGCGGCGGCGGAGCAAACCGTTTTAAGCCCGGCGAGCGTCCGCGCGATACCCGCGGCACTATACGCCGTATCATCGCCGTCTATGTGCAGCAAAAAACAGCCATAATATCGGCGGTGATTCTCACCGCGCTGTCGTCGCTGGTATCGGTTACAATCCCGTTTTACACCGGGAAGGCATATAACGCTTTTAATATTATAACAGGCTCGCTCGACAGACCGCTGCTTATAAATTTTTTAATTATAATCGGTCTATTATACGTCGCGAACTGGGTTATCGGTACGTTAAACGGCGTTATCACGCTGCGTGTATCGCAAATATTGGTTCGTACGCTGCGCCGCGGATTTTTCGATAAACTCCAGAAACTGCCCCTCGCCTTTTATGACACGCGTTCACACGGAGATATTATGAGCCGCGTCACAAACGATGTTGACAGCATCAGCACCACAATCGCGCAGTCAACGACCCAGCTCATATCCAGCGTCATAACCTTTACGGGTTCGCTGGCGTTAATGCTCGCGTTGAACGTGCCGCTCACGCTTGTGACGATGGTCTGCGTGCCGCTCATCTCTGCTCTGACCGCGTTTATTACTAAAAAGAGCAAACCCCATTTTATCGATCAGGCGCGCAACCTCGGCGCGTTGGGCGGACTGATCGAAGAAAATATTATGGGGCTGAAAACTGTCAAAGCGTTTGGACGTAAAAATCGCGTGCTTGACGATTTTTCCGAAATAAATGAGGAGCTGTATAAAAACAGTTATAACGCGCAGATCTGGTCGGGGCTTATGATGCCGCTGTTCAACGTTATAAACAACCTGACTTTCACGCTCGTCGCCATAACGGGCGGACTTTTGGCGCTGAATTCCGGTGTGACGGTCGGCACGGTGGTGAGCTTTTTGGGTTATTCCAAGCAAATCGGTCAGCCGCTGAACAACGTGGCGGGACTGTTCAATACCGTGCTCTCGGCGCTCGCGGGCGCGGAGCGCGTGTTCGAGGTTATGGATAACACCGAGGAAGCGCCAGACGCCCCCGATGCGGTCGAACCGGGCGCGAATATTGCCGGTGCCGTAGGGTTTAACCATGTCAGCTTCGGCTATGAACTCGACAGGCCCATATTGTTCGATATAAATTTTAAGGTAGAGCCGGGGCAGACAATCGCGCTGGTGGGTGAAACGGGTTCGGGGAAAACGACGATTGTAAACCTGCTCACACGTTTTTACGATGTAACACAGGGGAAAGTAACGATCGACGGGGTCGATATACGCAAATATAAGCGCCAGAGCCTGCGCCGGTTATATTCTGTCGTGCTTCAGGACACCAGCCTTTTTTCGGGAACGATAGCCGACAACATACGCTATTCGCGCATGAGCGCAACCGATGATGAGGTTGTCGCCGCGGCGAAAACCGCGCATGCTGACGAATATATAAAGCGGCTGCCCGACGGTTATAAAACCCTTGTTTCGGGCAGCTCCGACACGCTCAGCGAGGGGCAGAAGCAGCTTCTTGCCATCGCGCGCGTCGTGCTTTCGGGCAGCCCAATACTCATTCTCGACGAAGCGACAAGCTCGGTTGACACGAAAACCGAAAAAGACATCCAGCGCGCGCTGACAAGTCTTATGGAGCGCCGTACCAGCTTTCTCATCGCGCACAGACTGTCCACTATCCGCGACGCCGATGTGATTATGGTTGTCGATAAAGGCAGGATCGCCGAAAGCGGCACACATAACGAGCTGATGCGCGCGCGCGGGCAATATTATGAGATGATAGTCAGCCAAGGAGCATACGAGGACGCGGTATAATACTAAAATTCGATAACTAAAAAGTTTATAATCGAATTTAATACTAATATTTAATAACTC
>DHAH01000154.1 GCA_002397345.1 Clostridiales bacterium UBA4959 | reverse complement strand
CGCGTGGTGTCCTGCGCGATGAGCGCCAGCTCTTTCACGCCCAGCTTTTCCAACGTTACGGCTTCGGCGACAATGTCCTCCATCGTGCGGCTGCGGAAGCCGCCGCGTATCGACGGGATGGCGCAATAGGCACAGCGGTTGTCGCAGCCCTCGGCGACTTTCAGATAAGCGAAATAGTCGGGGGTGGTGATAATGCGGTCGCCGCCCAGCGGCAATTCTTCGTTAGGTTTTACCGAGCGGTATTTTTCGCCGCGCTCGACAGCTTTGACCGCCTCGACAATGTCGCGCAGACTGCCGGTGCCGACAATGGCGTCCACCTCCGGCAGCTCGCGCTCGATTTCGTCGGCATAACGCTGCGCCATGCAGCCGCACACGACGATACCCTTCAAGGTTCGGTTTTCCTTGAGCCACGCGACGTCGAGGATGTTGTCGATAGATTCTTTTTTTGCGCTCTCGATGAACGCGCAGGTGTTCACGATTATAATGTCGGCTTCAATGTCCTCACCGGTCAGCTCATAGCCGTCCTCATGTAAAAGGCTGAGCATAACTTCTGTGTCAACTTGATTTTTGGGGCAGCCGAGCGATATAAACCCGATTTTGGTTTTTTTCATACCTATGGTTTCTCCGGATATGGATTAAATGGTGGTAAGCCGGTTCTCGCGTTCAATGAGCGCGAAAGCGGCGTCGATGAGGTGGGCGAATTTTGGGTCGTCGTAGGCGGGGCAGACAAAAGACTGCCGGGGCGAGTTTATATCCTCGCCGCTGATCTGCATGAAGCCGCGTTTTTCGCACAGCCTCATGACGCGGTCAAGCTGCGCGGGCGTATTGCGCGTGGGCATATAGGTAACGGCATCGAAACCCAGCGCCTTCAGCTCGTCCATAAGCGCGTCGAGATAGTCGTCCTCGAACTTCTGCGCGCGCTTGTCGCCCGTCACGGAGTCGCCGACATCGCCGAGATAGGCATAAGCGGCAAGCCCGTCAAATTTATGAACCATCGCAATAAAATCGCGCACGTCGGGCAGCTCGCCGGTCGCGTCAATGTAGAATTTCTCAACTAAGCTGCTTTTGAGCACGCCGAGAATGTCGTATTCATAAAATTGCGGCGTTTCCCGTCCGGCAAGGATGTTTTTTTCGGCTTTGGCGGTGATGTCAAGCCCCAGATCGGCTTTCAGGCAGCGCAAAGCGTCCTCCGGCGCGGGGTAAAGGTTTGTAATTTTATGCGTGAGCGCAAACAGGATATGCCGCTCGGTGACAGCCGAAACCGATAACGGCAGCACATCGCTGTCATAATCAATGGCGAGCGCGGAGGGTACAAGATTGTTTATCACCTTACACATCGCGCGGTTGCGCACGCCCCGCGCGGCGCGATAAGGCGCGAACCACGCGTCAACGGCTTCGATATGCTGATGGGGGATGCAGTGCATAGCCACATAAGCACAGGAATTTTGATCGGGGTTGTTGATGCGCCGCCCGCTAAAAGGGGTATTTTTCATATCCACGCGGCACTCAACCCCGACGGTTACGGGCATGCCGAGCAGACCCCCCGCCTCGATAAACTCACGCGCGCCCGATACAGTATCGTGGTCCATTATACCCGCGGTGCAAAGCCCGCTCATATATGCGGTGTAAACAGCGTCAGCCGGAGTATACGGCGAGAACGAATGGGTGGTATGTATGTGGTTGTTTATATAACGCGTCCGAGCGATTTTTGGCAATTCACCCGACGCGGCGGCGGCGCGTAACTGTATGATATTCATAACGGATCCTTTATATTATTATCAGCGGTTTTAGAAAACGATCCTGCCGCGCGGGCTATGAACATGCCCGCGATCGAATAAATGGCGAGCGCTATATAAGGGCTTATCAGGTGGATATAGTCGTTTGCTGATGTCGGCGCGCCGTACTCGGCTATATCGGATATGGTTTCCGCGGCGTTTTGGAGAAGCCCGGCGGCGGCGTAAATTATCGCCGACCATACGCAGCCGTTGCGGAACAGGAGGTCGTTTTGGCAGGTCCCGCGCTTCTTCGCGCGTTTTTGTGTATACGCCGCAACAGCCGCAACTGTGGCGAGTATTACAATGTAGGCGGCAAAACTCAACGCGCTGTAAAGGAGCATGAACGGCAGATCGGCGGTCGGGTTTACGGTTGTGGCGAATACGATCACGACCGCGGCGGCATATGGAATAAGCGCGGAAACAGCGCATGTCACAAGCATTCCTGCGGAACCCTTGAACCCGAACTCATAATAAGCGCGTAAATATAATCCGAGCGAGCAGAATACGACCGATGTTCCGATGAACTTAATCACGCTCGATAAAAACGGCTCGGCGGATGCAAACGCAATGTTGCCCGCGACTGTGTAGGCATAGAAAAATTGCAGCCCGAAGCTGTTTAGCATCGGTAAAAGCACAAGCAGAACCAGCGCCCGCATATACAGCCGTTTTTTATAGGGCGGGGGCATGCTCCCGCCGTGGTAATTTGATATATCCACGTTTAATAAAACCTCATAACCGAAACTACGCGCCCGAGGATATAGACGTCGTTTACAATAATCGGCGCCATGGTCGAATTTTCCGGTTGAAGCCTGAAATGCCCGTTCTCGCGGTAAAAAGTTTTAACCGTAGACTCGTCGCCGACGAGCGCAACGACTATATCACCGTTGTCGGCGGTCGATTCTTTTTTTACAATGATGAGATCGCCGTCCAAAATACCCGCTTCGATCATGCTTTCGCCTCTGACGCGCAGCGCGTAGAGCTGATTAGCCTGGAAATTACGGTTCATAACCGGAAAATCTATGTATCCGTCGTGATTTTCGATAGCCAGTATGGGCATACCCGCTGCGACGCGCCCCAAAATGGGTACGCGTATTGTACGCTGCGGCTCCGCGACAAAATTTTCAGCGCGCAGTGTGCGCGATTTACCCGATTCTTTTTGGATATAACCTTTTTTTTCGAGTTTGGCAAGATAAGAATGTACTGTTGAGGTGCTTTTTATGTTCAGCGCGTTCTGGATGTCCCGCACCGAAGGCGAATAACCTTCGCGCTTGATAACGTCGATGATATAGCCGTATATTAACTTTTCTTTTTCTTTAAGCTCCTGCACGAAAAATGCCGCCCCCGTTTCTGACAGGAAACAAATGTTTGTGTTGGATGCGCTCCATTATATCATAAGTCGAACGTTATTGCAAACTGATGTTGCGATTTATGGTTCGGCATTTGTAAAATAATTGTAAACGGCACAATTATACAGCGCAATTGTGCGCAGCGGAAAAGCCCTCGCGCATATACATGTAATTGTAATTGCAGATTGCGCTGTAATCGTAATCAGTATAAAGGGCACTTTATACAATCAGGAGGGAAAAGCATGGCATTTATAATCGCATACGATCGGGCTTTCGGTTGGGCGGAGGTCGCGTCGGCGGCATCGATACTTGGGGCGCGGTATGATGAGCTGCTGAGAGTCGGCTCGATAGGCGCGAGCGCTAACGGAAAAGAATTGACGCTGCTTTCCGTCGGCAGAGGAGAGAAGCATGTCTTGTTTGTGGGTACACACCACGGGACGGAGCATATAACGGCGAATCTGCTCCTGATGCTTGCCGAGCGGCTGTGCGGCGCTTCGGAGAGGGGCACCAAGCTGGGCAGAGCGGCGGCGGATTACATATTGGCGACCCGGACAGTCGATATCATTCCCATGCTCAACCCCGACGGAGCCGCGATAGCGCAGAGCGGCGTATATTGGCAGGCAAACGCACAGGGCGTCGATCTCAACCATAATTATAACGCGGGGTTCGCCGAGTATAAGCGCATTGAGGCTGACGCGGGCATTACGGGCGGCTGCGCGACGCGCTATTCGGGCGAATATCCCGAAAGCGAGCCCGAAACCGAGGCGCTCTGCTCGTATATACGCGCAACCGAACCGGAGGTCGTGGTCTGCTTGCACACCCAAGGCGGAGAGATATATTTCGGATATGACGACATTGTGCCGCGCGGTGCGAAAGCGCTCGCCGGACGAATGGCAAGACGCAGCGGCTATGTATTGTCCGAGCCGACCGGAATGGCGTCATACGGCGGCTGTAAAGATTGGTTCACGCTCGAATTTGACAAGCCCGGGATTACCATAGAATGCGGGCACGGCACAAATCCTCTTCCGCCCGAGCTTGCAACGTCGATTTACAAGGAGATAGAAGCGTCGCTGCTGGAGGCATTGTTATAGTAAGGCGGGGGTTCCATCCCCCGCCGTTTAAATCATCGGCGGGGGTAAGCCCCCGCTCCGCATTGTTATTGTTTTATGGAGGTTAAGCGAAAATGGTTGCCGTAATGTATGATTATATAGAATCGCTGCCGCTGGTCGATTCGCTCGCATATCTGCCCCCGCGCGAGGAGGCGCGCCCGCGGCGCGACATTGTCGCGGAATTTTTAGCCGACGCACCCGCCGACGCCCTTCTTGCCGCGGGGTTTGATGCCGAAATGTTCGCAATGGCGCGGAACGAAAAGCTGTCGGTGCGGGAAAAGTGGGATGTTATCGCACCCTATTGGACGAAAGCGCAGTATACAAGCGGGTGTAAGGCTATCATGCTTGCCATATGCGAATTATACGGTTTCGACACGATCGAAAGAGAAAATATAGAAGCGCTGGATATGTCGTTCCGCTCGACTTTCAACAGCGATAGATATAATTACATATTAAAAGAAAGGTGCGGGATCGAATTTTCCGTTCTGCTGCCGCCCGAGACTGATAATATATGCAGGAACGGCGGCGATGCAGGCATGCTCTCCGCTGACCGGCGTTATTTTATTACTGTAAACGACATCTGCGGGCTTGTAGCGCCCCGGTCGCGCGAGGAAGTTTTTGCTGTCGGGCGGCAGGCCGATGTTACAGCGTCGTCGTTCGACGATTATCTTGAGGCGTGCGCGCGCGTTTTAAAACGCTTTGCCCAAGAAAACGGCATAATTATTTGCGGCGGCGGAACCGCTCCGGTACAATCGTCAAGCGCGCTTGACACTGCATATAAGAAAGAAAATTACATAAAAAACAGATTGCCGTCGCCGCGGAAAACCTCTTATTCTGACGCGCGCGGTGCTTATGACAATTTTATGTACGGCTCGCGTTCTTCCGAGCCTGTGGCGATGTATCGGTATGTATATCGCTTCCTGCTCGGTCTGGCGGCGGAAAAAAACATGACCTTCCGGCTTGACGAAGATGCGCGCAACTGCACATTGGCTGATGATCCCGACTGCTTCCGCGAGCTGTGCGCATTGTTTCCGGAACTGAAATTCGACGTGTTGGTTTCCGCGTATCACCGCCGCTGCGGAATCGGTTATATGGCGGGGATATATCCGAATGTATATGCCAACCTCAGCCGCGCGGAGTGCGCGCTGCCCGAATATCTCGAGTTTGTGCCGTATAATAAAATCATCGCCTTCGGGAGCGGGTGCAGGACTATCGACGCCGTTTACGGGCGCGCGGTGCTGGTGCGAGAAGGCATCGCGCGGATATTGCAGGATAAAATCGCGGCGGGCGGGATGAAATCCTACGACGCGAAAACTATCGCAAGCGCGCTGACAAGCGGTAATGCACATGAGCTTTACGGGAGAACGGAGATGCGGGTAGACGTTGGGGGATAATCGTAATACTGAAACTCGATAACTAAAGAATAAATTTGTGTTTTTGTATATGAGCGTCGGACGCTTTTGCGGCTGGCGCGTCTGTCGTTCTCTCGTTATCGGAATTCTCATTAGCATTTATATTAGGCGCGTTTTGGCAGCGGACTTTTTTGTGCTGAAATACACCGGCAGCACTTATTCTTAGTTGCAAAAAACCAAGCCGCGCATTTGGGTAAGATCTCCAAACGCGCGGCAGTTTTATCGAGTATTAGGTTAGCTGAATATTTATTTATAAAAACATCAGCCCTGCGGGGTGTGGGGGGAGCTT
>DHAH01000013.1:9269-9937 GCA_002397345.1 Clostridiales bacterium UBA4959 | reverse complement strand
ATTTGGTTTTACCGTATACGGCGAAGCCATCACGACCGCGTTGAAAAGCTGCCCGAGGGCTTCGCCGTATACGGTAAAACCAAATCCTGCCCCATCGCGGCGTGCGGCGATGCCGAGCGCAAGCTTTACGGGCTGCAATTTCATCCCGAGGTAAAAAACACCGACATCGGGCTTGATATATTGCATAACTTCCTGTTCGGCGTCTGCGGAGCCGCGGGCGACTACGGCATCGACGACTATATCGAGCAGTCGATAGCCGACATTCGCGCGCAGGTAGGCGATAAGCGCGTATTGCTCGCTCTGTCGGGCGGAGTGGATTCGTCTGTCTGCGCGGCGTTATTGTCGCGCGCGGTGCCGGGTCAGCTCACGTGCATCTTCGTAGACCACGGCTGTATGCGCAAGAACGAGGGCGACGAGGTCGAGGCGGCGTTTGCCGGACGCGATCTGCACTTCGTCCGCGTCAACGCCGGCGAGCGGTTTTTAAGCAAACTTAAAGGCGTCACCGAACCGGAGCAGAAGCGCAAGATTATCGGCGCGGAGTTCGTCGCGGTATTCAACGACGAGTCGAAGCGGCTGGGCGAAATGCAGTTCCTTGCCCAAGGCACTATCTACCCCGACATCATCGAGTCGGGCGGCGGCAAGGCGGCGACGATCAAGAGCCACCACAA
>DHAH01000013.1:6334-9087 GCA_002397345.1 Clostridiales bacterium UBA4959 | reverse complement strand
AGCCACCACAACGTCGGCGGTCTGCCTAAAGATATCGGGTTCGAGGGTATTGTCGAACCGCTGAAGGGGCTTTTCAAGGACGAGGTGCGCGAGCTGGGCCGCAGACTGGATCTGCCCGCCGTGCTTGTCGAGCGTCAGCCCTTCCCCGGACCGGGGCTTGCGATCCGCGTCATCGGCGAGGTTACGGAAGAAAAGCTGTCGATACTGCGCGAAGCGGACTATATCTGTCGCAGCGAGTTTTCGAAGCTGAAAAACCGCCCCGATCAGTACTTCGCGGTGCTCACCAATACACGCACTGTCGGCGTGATGGGCGACGAGCGGACGTATGAATATGTGCTCGCACTGCGTGCCGTGACGACGACCGATTTTATGACGGGCGTTTATACGCGCATCCCGCACGGCGCGCTTTCGCGCACCGCGTCGCGTATTGTGAACGAGGTGCAGGGCGTCAGCCGCGTGGTGTTTGACATAACAGGCAAGCCGCCCGCAACGATCGAGTGGGAATAAAACCATTTGCCTGCTTATAAGAAAACCGCTTCGCAGATAATTATTATAAAACATTATTAATTAATAAGTGGAGTATATTTATAAGTGCATCAGATAATCACATCACAACTTAAAGAAATCGAGGCAACCGAAAATGTCCGCATTTTACATGCCGTTGAATCGGGTAGCCGCGCGTGGGGATTTGCATCTCCTGACAGCGATTATGACGTGCGATTTATTTATGTGCGTGATGTAAGTGATTATCTGAAGCTCGATGAATTCCGCGATGTTATAGAATGGCGGCAGGACGATATACTCGATATTAACGGGTGGGATTTAAGGAAAGCACTGAGATTGCTGTATAAATCCAATCCCACGTTATTTGAGTGGAACAAATCGCCGATAATATATAAAACAACGGATGAATGGAAAGCTATAAGCCATGAGATAAACAATTATTTTCTCATGAAAGCCGGGCTGTACCATTATTTAAGCACTACGACGGGTAATTACAGAAAATATTTAAAGGGTGAAACCGTCAAGCTGAAAAAATACTTTTATGTTGTGCGTCCGCTACTCGCTTGCAAATGGATTCTTGATAAAAAATGCCCACCGTCTATGTTGTTTTCTGAA
Organism: Clostridiales bacterium UBA4959; assembly: GCA_002397345.1. GTDB lineage: Bacteria > Bacillota > Clostridia > Oscillospirales > CAG-272 > DTU078. The sequence goes on along the minus strand of DHAH01000013.1, from coordinate 7,968 downwards.
CTTGTCGCGTCGGAGCTTGAACCGGACATGCAGCCGATAATAAATGATCTGCTTGAAATGAAAGCCAATACTACTGAATTCGGCGAAGGAAAGCGTATAGACATACTTAACGCTTATATTGATAAAAAAATTTTACAGTTGAAAGAAGTTATTAACAATCTACCCTCCGATAATAAAAATAATTGGGACAGGCTGAATAAACTGTTTTTATTATCAATACGGTATTTGAAAAACGGAGATAACCATGAACAATAATACAGTCGGAACAATTGTCCGGGGCATACGCTGCCCCATCATCCGTCAGGGCGACGATCTGGCGCAGATCGTCGCGGACAGCGTTTTAGCCGCGTCGGCGCAGGGCAACTTTAACCTGCGCGACCGTGACGTGGTGTCGGTGACAGAATCGGTCGCCGCGCGCGCGCAGGGCAACTACGCAACAATTGACGACATCGCCGCCGACGTAAAAAAGAAACTCGGCGGAGGCACGGTCGGCGTGATTTTTCCCATATTATCGCGCAATCGCTTCTCTGTCTGTCTTAAGGGCATCGCGCGCGGGCTGAAAAAGGTTGTGCTGATGCTCAGCTATCCTAGCGACGAGGTGGGCAATGAGCTTGTTTCGCTGGACAAGCTCGACGCGGCGGGCGTGAATCCCTACAGCGATGTGCTGACGCTCGAAAAATATCGCGCGCTGTTCGGCGAGAATCTCCACCCCTTCACCGGCGTCGATTATGTGAGCGAATATGAGAAAATCGTAACAGCGGAGGGCGCGGAGTGCGAGATTATCTTTGCCAACAATCCGCGCGTGATACTGGATTATACCAAAACGGTGCTGTATTGCGACATCCATACCCGCGCGCGCACAAAGCGGATACTCATGGCGTCGGGCGCGGAGCTGGCGCTCGGTTTGGAGGATTTACTTAACGCGCCCGTAAATGGCGGCGGATATAACGAATCATACGGTCTGTTAGGCTCGAACAAGGCGGGGGACGATAAAATCAAGCTCTTTCCGCGCGACTGTAAACCGCTGGTGGACGAGATACAGCGCAAGCTGCATGACGCGACGGGAAAACAAATCGAGGTCATGATTTACGGCGACGGCGCGTTCAAGGATCCGGTAGGGAAGATATGGGAGCTTGCCGACCCCTGCGTATCGGTTGCAAACACAGCGGGTCTTGACGGTACGCCTAACGAGATAAAACTGAAATATCTGGCGGACAACGATTTTGCCGAATTGTCGGGCGAAGCGCTCCGGAGCGCGGTTGAAAAACGTATTAAAGCGAAAAATCAAAATCTGGTGGGCGATATGGCATCGCAGGGTACAACACCCCGCCGTTTAACCGACCTTGTCGGCTCGCTGTGCGATCTCACCAGCGGCTCGGGCGACAAGGGTACGCCAATCGTACTGGTGCAGGGCTATTTCGATAATTACGCCGACTGATAAACGCGGAAACGCGAATTACCGCTGCATTTTTGGTGAATCCTAAATGACATACATTGATATACGCGAAATTGTCAGTACTGCATGGCACTCGCGGTATATATCATCTTTTCATTTCAGTTTCCAACGCTAAAATATAATAAATCGGAGGTACACAAATGTCCTGCTATTATGTAATCGGCATCCGCATGGACAA
>DHAH01000013.1:369-6236 GCA_002397345.1 Clostridiales bacterium UBA4959 | reverse complement strand
GCATCCGCATGGACAACCGCGTCGGTAACGCGGTAAAGTTCCAGGAGACGCTCACTAAAAACGGCTGCAGCATCAAGGCGCGGCTGGGTCTGCACGAGACCAGCGAAAATTCCTGCACCAACGACGGGTTGATAATTCTCCAGCCCTGCGGCGAGAAAGAAGAAGTCGAGCGGCTGACCCACGACCTTAACCGGCTCGAAGGCATCACCGCGAAACTCATCGATTTAAACTGAAAATATTAGTCAGCAAAACGGAGACGCGAAGCGCGCCTCCGTTTTGCTATATTTTTCACAAAAAATGAAATATTTTAATTTCCTTATTGCAAAAATATGAAGTTTGTATTATAATTATTTAAATAAATTCAAGGAGAAATCAGAAGTGCTTTCTATCGGTAAACAAATTAATGTTAAAAACAGGTATCTTATCCTCGCTATTGGCATGATAATGCAGCTCTGCGCGGGTATAATTTACATGTGGAGCGTGTTCAAAGGTCCCGTCGCGGCTTATCTTTCGTGGGATCCCGCGAAGGCGGCGCTGACCTCGTCTGTGATGCTTTCGGCGTTCGTGCTGGGTATCGTCGTCGGCGGATTGCTCCAGGATAAATTTTCACCTCGCCCGGTTGCGCTGGCGGGCAGTGTGCTGCTGGGGCTTGGGATGCTGCTCTCCGCGCTGGTTCCCCAATCGTCGCCATGGCTGATTTATGTCTTTTACGGCGTGATAGGCGGCGTCGGTGTGGGATGTGTCTATACCACAACGGTTTCGGTGATACAGAAATGGTTCCCCGATAAACGCGGCTTCGCAACGGGTATGATGGTCAGCGCGTTCGGATTTTCACTCGTGTTGTTCACAAAGCCGACCAAAATGCTGCTTACCGATTGGGGCGTACCGGCCACTTTTATATTCTATGGTATATTGTTTTTCGTCATCTGCTTTGTTTGCTCGCTGTTTCTAATCAACCCCGAGGTTAAAAACACACAGAACAGCCCGGCGCAAAAAGGCTCCGTGCAGAAGCAATATACAACCTCCGAAATGCTTAAAACAGGCAATTTTTATCTGCTTGCTTTCTCAATGTTCTTCCTGCTGCCCGCTTATTTCATTCTCAATCCGATGTTTATTTCGCTGGGTGTCGAGCGCGGGCTCACCGAGAATCTCGCGATGTTCGGCGTCATGCTCACGGGCGTGGCAAGCGCGGTCGGACGACTGGTTACATCGTGGTTTTCCGATTTTGCGGGACGCAAGGCGGCAATATTAACCATCACAGTGATCACCCTCGTTTCCGCGCTGGGTATGATATTAGCGGAAGGCATACTGTTTTTAATCTGCATCGCGCTGATTGCGTTCAGCTTCGGCGGTTCGGCAAGCGTATACGCGGCAACAGCCGCCGACCTGTTCGGCACTAAGCACATGGGGTTGAATTATGGCTGCATAATGATCGCGTTCGGCGTATCGGCGCTGGTATTCCAAAATATATCGAATATACTCGCCAAAACGGGATCATATACATACTCGTTTATACTCGCCGCCGGTACTTGCGCGATTACGCTGGTGCTTGTGATGTTTTTAAAGATACCGAAAAAGACAAACAGTTAACAAAACATTATCACACAATACATCTGGAGTTCATATACTCCTGATATAATCACTTAATACAATTTTACAGTTGAATATTTTCAACTCAATTAAAAAATGCGACGATGGAGAACTGTTTTTGATATTCCCGCGTACAGAGAACCGGTGGTTGGTGCGAACCGGAGGCGGCGTCGAAAACGGATCACTCTTGAGCAGAGACACTGAAGTGCAGTAAGTGTATTCCGGCAGGCACCGTTACGCGCCTGGGGTTTGATAGAACCCGACGAGAGGATTTTGCTATCTTTTTATAAAATGTTAACAAAATAACATTTATAAAGACCGTAAAATCAAAATGAGTGGTACCGCGAGGATTTTAAAATCCCCGTCTCATGGTGTTATTTATATAACGCCGGAGACTGGGGATTTTTTGTTTTATCCCTACATTGAATTTTAGTATTATATCGCAGGGGCGGCGCCGCCTGTGTAATAATCCGATATAAAGAGGTTTATAACATATGAAAAAAATATTCACGCTCGACTCGACACTGCGCGACGGTGCGCAGGCAATGGGCATTTCATTCTCGGTACAGGATAAATTAAAAATCGCGGCGATACTCGATAAGCTCGAGGTCGGTTATATAGAAGCGGGCAACCCCGGCTCGAACCCTAAAGACCTGCAGTTTTTTGAGCTGATGGCAAAGAATCCGCCGCGCAGCGCCAAACTGACGGCGTTCGGCAGTACGCGCCGCAAGCATACCAAGCCGGAGGACGATCCCAACCTCTGCGCGCTGCTCGCCGCCGGAACGCCCGCGGTCACGATCTTCGGCAAGTCGTGGGATGTGCATGTCAGAGCGATACTTAACACCGAGCTGGTTGAAAATCTTAACATGATCCGCGATACAATAACGTATTTGAAGTCACACGGGCGCGAAGTAATTTATGACGCCGAACATTTCTTTGATGGTTACAGTGAAAATCCCGATTACGCGCTTGAAACGCTTAAAACAGCGTGCGAGAGCGGCGCGGACTGTATTTGCCTGTGCGATACCAACGGCGGCTCGTTCCCCGATGAAATATATAAAATAACCGGTCTTGTATGCAGTCGTTTCGATGTGCAGGTGGGCATTCATACGCATGACGACGGCGGTATGGCGGTGGCGAACAGCGTCATGGCGGTGGAAGCGGGCGCGACACACGTGCAGGGAACGCTGCCGGGCTTCGGTGAACGCTGCGGCAATGCGAACCTTTCGACGGTGATGGCAAATCTGCAGCTGAAAAAGAATTATTCCTGCATACCGGAGGGCGAACTGACGGGACTTACCGCGGCGGTGCGCGAAGTCGCTGAGATCGCGAACATCCACTTGCAAAGCAATATGCCCTATGTGGGAAGCTGCGCTTTCACACACAAAGCCGGTATGCACATCGACGGCGTGATGAAAATGAGCCGCACCTTCGAGCATGTGTCCCCCTCCTCGGTGGGCAACAGCCGCAGACTGCTCCTCTCCGAGGTCGCGGGGCGCAGCACCATACTCGAGAAAGTGCGGCAGATCTGCCCGGATATTAATAAAGAATCTGAAGAAGCCCGGCTGATAGTCGACATGCTTAAAGAAATGGAGCGTGAGGGCTACCAGTTCGAGGGCGCGGAATCGTCGTTTGAGCTTGCGGTGCGGCGCATCCTCGGCAAAGAAGTGAAGTTTTTTGAGCTGGAGATGCTCAGCGTAACCGACGAGCAAACCCCCGCCGCGCAGTGTAAACCCGCGTGCGCAACGGTTAAAATATCGGTCGGCGGCAGACACGAAATAACCGCGGCAGAGGGTAACGGCCCGGTCAACGCCATCGATACCGCGCTGCGCAAGGCGCTCGAAATATTCTACCCCGAAATCGGCGGCGTGCGGCTTAATGACTATAAAGTGCGTGTTATCAACTCGGAAGCGGCGACAGCGGCGACAACGCGCGTCATGATCGAATCAACCGACGGGCGCGATTATTGGACGACGGTCGGCGTTGACACCGATATTATAACCGCGAGCAGCAAGGCGCTGACCGACGCGATCCAATATAAATTATTGAAAACTCATGGGTAAACGGGAGATACGTTGGGAGTATTTTTGAAAAAACTCCCCCAAACCCCATTAAAACTTTTGAATTAATTATTATACATGCAGGAGGCAACCCATGACGCTGACAGGCGCACAGATTTTAATGGAATGTCTGGTGGAGCAGGCCGTGGATACCGTTTTCGGTTATCCGGGCGGCTCGGTACTCAACATATACGACGAACTATATAAAAACAGCCACAGAATACGGCACATCCTAACCTCGCACGAGCAGGGCGCCGCTCACGCCGCCGACGGGTATGCCCGTGCGACGGGCAAAACGGGCGTGTGCATCGCGACCTCCGGTCCGGGCGCGACGAATCTGGTAACAGGCATTGCGACCGCCTACATGGACTCGGTTCCGGTCGTATTTATCACCGGCAACGTAAACACCGACCTCATAGGGCGCGACAGCTTTCAAGAAGCCGACATCACCGGCATCACAATGCCGATCACAAAAAACAACTATCTCGTCAAGGATGTAAACAAGCTCGCATCCACGCTGCGCGAAGCCTTCCGCATCGCGCGTCAGGGGCGACCCGGCCCGGTATTGGTTGACATACCCAAAAACATCACTGCGGCGACGGCGGAATATACTCCGCTGGCTGAATGCAATACGCTCGAGAGGATTGAATGCGCGTACCCTGCGGCGGATAATGACAGCGTCGCACAGCTTGCGGAGCTGATAAATAAAACCGAGAAAATCTTCATTCTGTGCGGCGGCGGTGTGATCCGCTCGGGCGCGTCGGATAAGCTGCGCGAGCTGGCTGAAAAGCTGATGGCGCCGGTGGGAGCGACGCTGATGGGTATCGGAGGCTTTCCCGGCACACACCCCGGTTATACGGGGCTGGTCGGTATGCACGGCACAAAAGCATCGAATACGGCGGTGTCGGAATGCGAGCTGTTTATCGCATTCGGCAGCCGATTCTCCGACCGTGTGATCGGAGACGCAAGCAAATTCGGTAAAAACGCGCAGATCGTGCACATCGATATAGACGAAGCAGAGATTAACAAAAATATACACGCTCACCACCACATCCACGGCAATGTCGGCGATGTGCTCGATACGCTGCTTCCCATGATAAACCTGCCCGAATCGGGCTTAGCCGCACGCGGCGAGTGGCTTACAAAGATTTCATCGCTGCGCAACGGAAATTCATGCCAGAGTACGCCGCATGACCGCAGGCTCACGCCCAAGGGCATTGTTGACACTGTCTACAAGCTTAGCCCGCGCGACACGATAATCGTCACCGATGTGGGACAGCATCAGTTGTGGTCGTCGATATATTATAAATACGATAAGCCGAGTACGCTTATCACCTCGGGCGGGTTCGGCACAATGGGTTACGGCGCGGGCGCGGCGATAGGCGCGAAACTGGGTAAACCGGATATGCGCGTGATTCACATGACGGGCGACGGCAGCTTCCGCATGAACTGCGGCGAGCTTGCGACTGAGGAACATTACAATCTGCCCATTATCACTGTAATTTTTAACAACGGCACGCTGGGCATGGTGCGCCAATGGCAAAGCCTGTTCTATAACAAGCGATATTCCGAGACAACGCTCGACCGCGGACCCGATTTCGTGAAGCTTGCCGACGCATACGGCATAAAAGGTTATGACCTTTGCACAACAGCAGAGCTTGAGAACGCGCTGCGCGAGGCGCTCGAGTCCGGGAAGCCCGCGGTGCTTAACTGCCACATAGAGAACGATGAAAAAGTCACCCCGATGGTCGCTCCGGGCAAGCCGATTACCGATTTTATTTTAAAAGATTGACTGCGCAAGCAATTTATATAAGAAATAATTGACGAATGACCTGCGGGTGTGTTATTATGGAAATAAAAGGACGAATAAATAAATGAGAAGTGATTCTGTTACCAAAAGCGCCGAGCGGGCGCCCCACCGTTCGCTGTTTAAGGCGATGGGTTATACCGATGAAGAGCTGAACCGCCCGCTTATCGGCATTGCCAATCCCAAGAGCGAGATTGTGCCCGGTCATTTTCATCTGAGCGGACTGGTTGAGCAGGTGAAAGCCGGCATACATATGGCAGGCGGCACGCCCGTGGAATTTGGCGTGATCGGCGTATGCGACGGTATCGCGATGGGGCACGAAGGCATGAAATATTCGCTGGCGAGCCGTGAACTTATCGCCGATTCCTGCGAAACGATGGCGATGGCGCATTGCTTCGACGGCATGGTGT
>DHAH01000013.1:0-235 GCA_002397345.1 Clostridiales bacterium UBA4959 | reverse complement strand
CAATGGTGTTCGTTCCGGGCTGCGATAAAATTATTCCCGGTATGCTGATGGCGAGCGCGCGGCTGGATATACCTTCGATAATAGTCACCGCCGGCCCGATGCTGTCGTTCGACGCGGGCGAGGGGCGGGTGCTCGACCTCAACAGCGTGTTCGAGGCTGTGGGCGCATATAAAGCGGGTAAAACGACCGAGAGCGAGCTTAAATACTGCGAAGATAACGCCTGCCCCGGCTGCGG
>DHAH01000001.1:5260-5448 GCA_002397345.1 Clostridiales bacterium UBA4959 | reverse complement strand
CCGCTTTCCATGGTATAAATCCGTGTGGTGTTGATATTTGAATGCCCTAATATATCGGCTAAGCGGTTCAGATCCTTTTCCAGTGTATAATAGGTGCGGGCGAACAGATGGCGCAGATTGTGCGGGAACACCTTTTCCGCATCTACGCCCGCGCTCCCGCACAGCGCCTTCATATCCCGCCAGATGTT
>DHAH01000001.1:4309-5095 GCA_002397345.1 Clostridiales bacterium UBA4959 | reverse complement strand
CTTTTTTCGTGACAAACGCCGGTCCGCTGCTGATTTGGTGCCTTTGGGTATATTTATCCAGCGCTTTCCGCAGTTTTTCCGGCAAAAAGATAGTGCGGGTTTTACCCTTGCAGTTTACTACCGCTCTGCCTATGCGCACCGCCTCCACGGTGATGTATTCCAGCTCGGACACCCTGATGCCGGTGGCGCAGATGGTCTGCAGTACCAGCGAAAGGCGCTCGTTGCCCGCTTGCAACGCCGTTCGCACCAGGCGCAAATATTCATCGCGTGTCAACTCTTTTTCTTCCCTGCAAAATAAATTCCGCTGTATTTTCAAAGGCTTAACTTTTAAATCCGTCCAACCAGTAAATTCCAAAAATATATTGACTGCCGCCAGCATGGTGTTAATGCTTGCCGCGGCATATTTTTTTATCAGGCTCTCTTTCCATTCAAGCAAGACGCTTTTGGTTATCGGCGCGCCGCGCAAAAATTCGCCGAAGACAGTCAGGTCACGCTGGTATTTCACGATCGTGGAATGACTTTTTTCCTGCTCGCGCAAATAAACGGTAAAACGGCTTATCAATTTGGGAGTGAGTTTTCGATTTTCATGTTTGTATTGCATATTAGGGTTTCCTATCATTTATTAATGTTGAGCATAACATACGATTAAACCTTAATTTTACACTGTTTATTCTGCAATGTCCATGGTATTATTTAATGGCAGAAAAGGAGAAAAGCCCCTCTCACGGGGCTTCTGATTGAAGAGGAACCACTTATTAACAGCAGATCGTTATAAAAAGCAGCCGC
>DHAH01000001.1:0-4091 GCA_002397345.1 Clostridiales bacterium UBA4959 | reverse complement strand
TTTGAAAAGTCTTTGCGCAGCTTTCTTCAGAAAGCGCGTTCTTTTTTAATTGGACTTTGTCTTCAGTCTGAAGCCCCTCGCGCGGGGCTTTTTATAACGCGGTTATTCTTCATCGAACAGCGTTATCTGCTGTTCTTCTTCTTTAACTCCGTCAAACCTTCGCATATAACCGAATATCTCGTCCGCGTGACAGAGGATTCCCTGCTTATGACAGACATCGTCGAATATTTCCCATAACCGGGCGCTGTTCGGGCTGGAGCATTCATAGCTGTTACCGAACGTTTTTATATACCGCTGTTTCATGCCGGGAAAATGCTCGTCCAGCTTTTTATAGAAATATTCCCTGTCGCCTTCCCGCAGAGTCACGCCGAACCCGAAGCAGATAATCCCGCGCACCTTCGCGTGCACGCAGTAATCGAGCAGTCCGCGCAGGTTTTCTTCGGTGTCGTTGATAAACGGCAGGATGGGCGAAATCCACACCAAAGTGGGAATGCCCGCGTCCCACATAGCCTCGAGCACGGCGAACCGCTCGGCTGTCGTGGACACGTTCGGCTCGATAATACGGCATAAATCCTCATCATAGGTCGTCAGCGTCATTTGCACGACGCATTTGGATCTGGCGTTTATCGCGGCGAGCAAGTCCATATCGCGCATAATGCGCGCGGATTTGGTTTGTATCGCCAGTCCGAAGCCGTATTTTTTGATTATTTCAAGGCACCTGCGCGTGATTTGCAGTTCTTCTTCCAAATGGATGTACGGGTCGCACATCGCGCCCGTTCCTATCATGCACGTCCCGCGCCTGCGCCGGAGCTGCTCCTCCAATATCCGCGGCGCGTTGCGCTTGACCTCGATATCCTCGAAGTCGTGCTTCATCTGGTAGCACACGCTGCGGCTGTCACAGTAGATGCAGCCGTGAGTGCAGCCGCGGTACACGTTCATGCCGTTCTGCGGCGAGAGTATGGTTTTATAATCAGCGTAATGTATGGGGCTGCACCTCCTTGTATAATGCAGGGGCGGCGTTCTGCCGCCCGTTCTATTTCGTCATTATGCGGGCGGCCAATGAATATTCCCACAAGGTGTATGTTGTTTATATATTTTTCGCATACAGTTTCTCGGATTCATCCATGAGCTCCGTTTCAGGCTCATCCTCGGGCAAATTGCCGTTTATGCTCTCCTCCGCGCTGGTTATGTAGCGTTTCGCCTGAGTGGAGAATAACTCATAATACCTGCCGCAGTTTTTCATAAGCTCCGCGTGGCGGCCGACTTCTACGACTTCGCCGTATTCGAGCACGATGATTTTTGATGCGGTAGTCGCGCTGGACAGCCGGTGCGACACGAAAATCGTCGTTTTGTTGCGGCGCAGCTCGTCAAATTGGTTGAATATCTCCTGCTCGGCGATAGCGTCAAGCGAAGCTGTCGGTTCGTCGAGGATGAGTATGTCGCTGTCGCCGTAAAACGCGCGCGCGATCGCCAACTTCTGCCACTGGCCTATTGATAGCTCGGTACCGTTTTCCTCGAAATAACGCATCAGCGGCGTATCATATTTGTCGGTCAGTTTTTGGATGAACTCGTCGGCGTTGCTTTGTATCGCGGCAGTCCGGATCGCCGCGTCGTCCACGGGCTTTTCAATCTGACCGAACGAGATGTTTTCGCTCACCGAAACCGCGTATTTGCCGAAATCCTGGAATATTATCCCGAAAATTTTATACAGCTCCGTCGGGTCATAATCGCGCAGGTCGCGCCCGTCAAGCAATATCCTTCCTTCCGTGGGGTCGTATAACCTTGTCAGCAGTTTTATCAGCGTCGTTTTGCCCGCGCCGTTGAGTCCCACAAGCACGACAGTTTCGCCGGGGTCAAGCTTTACGTTTATGTCTTTTATAACATCGCGTTCCGTACCCGGATAACGGAACGACACATTCTGGAATTCGACGGTGTGCCCGATATGCCGCTCGATTTTAGCCGGGACGGCAAGCTCGGAAACGATTTGCTTCTTCTCGCTCATGAACAGTATCATATTGTCGATGAACAGCGTACCCTCGTAAATCGTCGCGGTGGTCGAAATCAGCGAAGCCACGCCGTTTGCAATGGAATTGAGCGCGCCTGTATACAGCGTATAGTCGCCGATTTTAAATAATCCCTGACTGACGCCGCGCGCGATATAGAGGAACAGCACGCAGTTGACGGTCGAGGTTACAAGCGTCATCGCTATATTCCAGCCGCCCTCGGCAACAAACAGCTTTTTCAAGCCCGCGAAATATTTTTTGAAGGTTTCGTTATATCGTCCGATCAGCGTGTCAGCCAGCCCGAACATGCGTATTTCCTTGACCATGTCCTTGTTTGTCATCAGCCCCGAATAATAACCGAGCCGGCGGCGGTCCTTCGAGCGGTTGCGTATATAGCGGAAATTTTTACGGCGGTAAACGAAGCTGATTATCGCGGAAGGTATGCTCATCACGATGATGATCCACGGCGCGACCGGACTGATCGCCGCGAGGATCACGATAAAGCTGATCATGGAAATAAACGTACTCATGATTCTGAAAGTGGCGTTCATGACCTGTATCGGGCGGTTCCCGGCTTCGCGGTCGGCGTTTTCAAAACGCTCGTAGAACTCCGGCATGTCGAAACTGGCAATGTCGACCTCGCGTGCCTTGTTCATAATTTTGTTTTTGATGTGGTTGACGACCAGCTCTCCCGCGATGCGCGAGATAATATTATTGATGCTATTTATCAGCCGTACCACGAAAATATATGCGAACTGCAATATCAGCAGCTTCATAACAGTGTCGAACAGCACCGCTCCCGTATACGCATCACCCAGCGAGTTGAGCAGAGCGCGCCCTATATAGGCGTTTATGACCGGCGAAACGCCGTCGAACACCGCCATGAACAGCATCGTGAAAAGTATCCACGGCCTTGTCTCCCAAACCAGCTCGAATATATAGAACAAACGGTATGTAAATTTCGAAACGAGCCGCCATAAAAAGCCCGGCACTTCACGCGGCGAGTTTGGCAGCGGCTCCTTGAGATTATCGTTCGTCTTGCGGTCGGCAGGCGGTCCAAACATTGAGGGTCCCATATAATACATCACGCGCGGCAACGCCGCGCGCTCCCCTTTCGTTTAATTTAATTTGTAATTATTAATCCTCTTCACTTCTATATCTATAATTATCATCATTTTTTAGATTATGTTTTAACTTTTGATTGCCCGTGTCGCCCAATACGAGGGAATGCCGTCGGCGATCGCGTCGGGTTCGTTGTTGAAATCCTCGTAAGCGCCGGTTATAACAAAACCCGCTTTCAATTGACCGCCGATCTGCTCGTCGAAGGTATGGCTGAATTGCAGTCCCTCATAATTGTCTATCATCTTCTGCCGGCGCTCGGCGTCCATTTTAAGCGGATTAAACGGAAGCTTGTTCGCGATGACAAGCGGACGCACGGCGAAATCCTCCACCATAAAGTTAAAACCGTTGTCCATGCCCGCAAGCAGGATGCCGCCGGGTTTTAAAACGCGGTGACACTCGTTCCAGACGTGGTAAACATCCTCGACATAACAGTTGCTCACGGGATGGAAGATAATATCAAAACTGCCGTCCCCGAACGGGAAACGTTTCGTCATATCAGCCCTGACAATGTTGATTTCGTAACCCTCGCGTTTGGCAACCTCGCGCTCGCGGTCAAGCTGTCTTTCGGAATAGTCAAGCACCGTGCAGTCCGCTCCGAGCGGGGTGAAAACCGGCATCTGCTGACCGCCGCCGCTCGCAAGTCCGAGCAGTTTTGCGCCGTCGAGCCTGCCGTTTTGTATAAACGGGGCAAACCAGTCGTGCGGGACAGCCCTTATGGGGGTCAGCTCCACGTCCCATTTACCCAGCCTCGCGTTTTCGAATACCTCGTGGGTTATGAGAATGCCCCATTCCCAGCCGTCGTCCGCCCATTTGTCGATGGTACGCGCGTTGATGTCCGTATAATTCTCCATGTGTGTTATCCTCCCCGGTTCGTTTGTTTTATATATTATAACGGATATTCGCCGCGGTGTAAAGGGTTATCGGCATTCCCGCTCCGGTTTGAATGTGATAAAATGATATGAACCA
>DHAH01000112.1 GCA_002397345.1 Clostridiales bacterium UBA4959 | reverse complement strand
ATCATCCACTTTAAAAGCGGCAAGGTCGTAAATACCGCACAGAACGAACAGCCCACGCCTATCGCGCAGATTGAGTGGTGATATAATGAGCAAAGCTTTCCATAAAGATATCCTGCGTTCCATAAAAAAGGGCTGGAAACGGTTTCTATCTATTATGATTATCACGACGCTGGGTGTCGGAATGATGACAGGCTTATACGCGGCTTGTTTAGATATGTATTACTCGGCGGATTATTTTTTTGACGAACAGAACCTGTTCGATATTAAAATCCTCTCCACTCTGGGGCTGACACAGGAAGATGTAGCGGTTTTGTCGCGTGTGGAGGGCGTAGAAGCCGCCGAGGGAGGCTATATTGAAACAGTCCATACGGATATAGACGGCGCGCGAAAGAGTGCGGATATGACCGTACTTAGCCGCGGCGGCATCAACCTGCCGCGGCTGCTGGCAGGAGCGCTGCCGGCAAAAACAGGGGAAATCGCCGTTACCCAAAAATATATTGAGGATAGCGGCAAATCCATAGGCGACACGCTGACGATAAAAGAGGATATTAAAGAAAAAAACAGCGAGAGCGGCGCCAAAGAAACATCGGATAATGCCGATCCGAACGCGGACGGCAAATTTGACACGGATATCGGTTTGGATATGGAAACGGAGCTTGCGAACGAAACAGAAGTTCCGACCTTTGCCAACACCGCCTATACAATCACAGGTATTGTACTGGATCCAAAGGATATCCGCGGCAATGAGGACGCCGGCATTGTCTTTCGTTCCACCGTTACCGCCGATTACAGCTTTTTTATCACGGAAGCGGACGTAAGCAGCGATATTTTTACGGTGGTCTATATTGTTCTGTCCGGAACGAAAGGGCTGAACTCCTATTCCGATGAGTATAAAGACAGGGTGCAGACCGTTATCGGCAGCATTGAAAGCCGTATAAAAATTCAGCGGGAGCAGGCGCGATATGACGCTGTCATAAGTGAATCGCGAGCAAAAATCGCCGACGCCGAAAACACCATGAACGGAAAATTCGCGGAAGCGGACCAAAAGCTCGCGGACGCATGGCATGATATAAACAAGGCAAGACAGGAGCTGGCTGACGGCGAAGTCACGCTTACCGATGAGCAGAAGGACGCGGACAAAAAAATCGCGGAAGCGCGTGAAAAATTGGAAAACGCAAAAAGGGAGCTGACGCAAGCCGAGGAAAAGCTGTCGGAGGGTGAAAAGCAGCTTGCGGAATCCGAAGCCGAACTGCTGAAAAACGAGCGGGAGCTGGCAGACGGTGAACAGCAGCTTTTATCGGGCGAGCGTGAACTGGCTGATGGCAAAAAAGCGCTGCAAGAGAGCGAACAGAAGCTTGCCGACGGTGAAAAACAGCTCACGGAAGCCGAGAAGCAGCTTGCCGACGGCGAGAAGCAGCTTGCTTTAGGCGAAGCCGAGCTTAACGCAAACGCACAAAAGCTGGCGGAGGGCAAACAGCGGCTTGCGGATGAACAGGAAAAAGCCACAGTGCAGCTTGCCGCCGCCGAACGGCAGCTCGATGCGGCGCAAAGCCAATTGGACGCGGCACGCGCGCAGTTGGAACCGGGCATTGCGCAGCTCAGGAGCGCATTTGGCGATGCTTGGCCGGCAAACGAATGGAACGCGCTGGTAAACGCCTCAGCCGCTTTGGCGGCGACCGGCGCTGATGACAGCGCTGTCGCGGCGGGTACCGCTTCCGAAAGCGCAGCCCTTGCCGCTGTTATTGAACAGATGAATGCGCAGGCGGGGCAACCGGATGCTTTGCCCAAAGACGCCGCCGTTCAAGCCGCGCTGGGGATGGGTAAAGCGATCGGCGGGCAACAGGCGCTGGACGCCCAGAAAAGCAGCTTTGCACAGCAAAAATCGGCAGCTTTGCAAAAACTGTCTGAAACGCAGGCGGAACTGGACGCCGGAGAGAAGCAGATAGAAGAATCGCGGAATATCATCAAATCCAAAGAAGCGGAATCGGCAGCCGGAAAAGTCAAACTGGACGAGGAACGCGCCAAATTGGAAACGGGGAAGGCTGATTTAGCAGAAGGCTGGGTCGAGTGGAAAAAGGGCAGAGCGGAACTCGACGAAAAGTGGAGCCGGTGGAAAGACGGCAAGGCGAAATTGACCGAGGGTCGGGCAAAATGGGAAGATGGCAAAGCCGGGCTGTCAAAAGGTTGGGCAGAGTTGGAAAAGGGAAAAATTGAGGCAGCCGACGGCGAAGCGAAACTGAAACAGGAAGAAGCGGACGCCAAAACAAAACTTTCCGACGCATGGGACGAGATCGCCGACGGGAAACAAGAGCTGTCGGACGGCGAATCGGAGCTGATCGAAAAAGAGCGGGAATACGCCGAAAAAAAGGAAGAAGCCCGGCAAAAGCTTGCCGACGCGTATGCCGAGCTGGACGACATTGACATGACAAAGTGGTATGTGCAGGACCGTACCTCGCTGGACAGCTATTTCAGCCTTAGCAGCGATTTATCCTCTATCGAAGCCGTAGGCAGACTTTTCCCCGTTATCTTTCTGCTGGTCGCCGTGCTCATGAGCCTGACCGCGATGACCCGGATGGTGGAGGAAGAACGCGGCTTGATCGGCACCTATAAGGCACTGGGTTTCAGGAACGCCGATATTTATCGGAAGTATATTATATTCGCCTTTACAGCCTGCATACTTGGCGGCGTGTTGGGCGATGTGTTCGGCTTTGTTTTCATGCCCCGATTTATAGCGGTTATTTTACAGTCGCTTTACAGTTTTCCGCAGTATTATCTGCGGTTTGATGTCCTGTATGGCTTGGGCGGCGTAGCGTTGTTTATGGCTGCGATCATAGGAGCAACTGTGCTTGCCTGCCGCGGCGAATTAACACAGATGCCGGCGGCGCTCCTGCGACCCAAAGCGCCCAGTTCGGGATCACGCGTATGGCTGGAGCGCATTCCGCTTGTCTGGAACCGTTTGAAATTTTTAAATAAAGTTACCGCCCGCAATCTGTTCCGCTATAAAAAGCGTTTATTTATGACGATTGGCGGCATTATGGGCTGCACAGCCCTGATCGTCTGCGGTTTTGCCATAAAGGATTCGGTTATGAAATTGTCGCCGAGCCAATACGACGATATTTATAAATACGATCTGATGGTTGTTTATAAAGAAAAGGATAATGACAATATGCTCCGTTACTTTACGAACGACAGCGGCATCGACGATTATCTGATCCTGCGGATCGAGAACATAAAGCTGCTGAATGCCGACGGAGATTCAAGTCCGGTGCAGCTTATGGTAATTCCCGACGGAAGCGCCATGGAGGATTATATCTGTTTGGAGGATCCGGACGGCAAGCCGGTTCATCTGGATGACGGGGGTGTTTTAATTACCCAAAACGCGACCCGCATCCTTGACCTCAAAACCGGCGGCGCCGTTTTGCTCCAGAATCTGGAACTTGATCAGGGTGAGGCAGCCATATCCGGCATTGTGCGGAATTATCTGGGTAATAACGTATATATGACGCAAAAGCTGTATGAATCGCTGTTCGGCGCGTATAAACCGGACGGCGTGCTCGCGCATCTGTCCGATGCCTGCGCCGATCAGGCGGCATATGCGGAAACGCTGCTCGATAACGATTCCGTGCTTTCCGCCGTCAGCACAGCCGCGCTGCGGGAGGATTTCAAGCTTGATCTGCTCAATTCAGTCGTCCTGCTGCTCATTGTTATGGCGGGAGCGCTTGCGTTTGCGGTGCTGTTTACCTTGTCGAACACAAATATTTCGGAGCGTGTCAGAGAACTTGCCACCATCAAGGTGCTGGGCTTCTACGATAAGGAAGTATATCAATATGTCAACAAAGAGACGCTGCTCCTGACCGCAATGGGTATCCTGCTCGGCTTTCCGGCGGGTTATATCTTAAGCAAATTTATCATCGCCGCGCTCAATATGCCGTCTATCCATTTCGCGGTATATATAAAACCGGTCAGCTATCTGTTTTCTGCAGCGATTACGTTTTGTTTTGCTGTAATCGTCAATTGGATAACCAACCGGACACTTGACCGCATCAATATGGTGGAAGCGTTGAAAAGCGTGGAATAACAGGGCAACTCCATCTTTTAACAGCGATTAAATAAAGATTAAATATTGTTAATAATATATTAAATAACCGCGCGCCTATTGACAGCGCGCCGGCGAACGTGTATACTGAATCCACGAATATCGGTTCGTATATACACAGGAGATGATAAATCAATATGACTTTTGCGGACAAACTGCGGAATCTGCGCGAGCAGAAGGGGTATACACAGGCGGAACTGGCGGAGGCTGCGGGCATCACCACCCGCACGCTGCAATATTACGAATCGGGCAAACGTTATCCGAACAACCTTTCTATTGCGGTGAAGCTCGCCGACCTGCTGGGCACCACAAGCGAGCGCCTGCTCGGCGAGGAAGGCGGGCTTGTGCTCGACGCGCACGAGCGGGGCGGGCGGACGGCGGGACGCGAGCTGCGTTCGCTGGTCGAGGGCGTTTCCGCGCTGTTCGCGGGGGGCGAGCTGACCGACGAGGACCGCGACGCGGCTATGCGCGCGCTGACCACGGCGTATTGGATCGCAAAAGACGGCGCAAAAAAGTACGGAAATAAAAAATAGCCCGGAGGCATGGTAAATCTGCAAAACAGATATACCTAATTGGCATGACAGACTATATCGCACAGGCTGCGGGTGCGCTTGTGAAACGCTGCGGTACGCGCGACCCCCTCATGATTGCCCGACGCATAGGCGTATGCGTGCTGTTCCGCGACGACTTCGTAAATTTAAAGGGTATGTACAGCGTTATAAAACGCAGCCGCTTCATTTTTATAAATTCCAACCTTGAAAAGCCGATGCGCAGGCTGGTGTGCGCGCACGAGCTGGGTCACGACGCGCTGCACCGCGAAGTCGCGTCAAAAAACGCGGTGCAGGACACGCTGCTGTTCGGCATCGACAGCCGTCAGGAATATGAGGCGAACCTGTTTGCCGCGCATCTGCTCATCGACGAGAGCGAGGTGCTGTCGCTTGCGAAACAGGGTTTTACTTCGCAGTATATAGCGGCGCAGCTTAAAATCGACGTCAACATGATCTCGATAATAGCCGATCATCTGATAACACAGGGACACGAGCTTAACCCCGTGGTACGGAAAAATAATATATTAAGATAAAATCGGGGGAAAGACTCACATGTCGTATATTTATGAATTACTGGTGGGTGAAGAACTGGTTGAAAAAATAAATTATAAGGGCGTAGCCTTCGAGGTAGTGAGCCGTCCGGCGACGCTGTGGGTCGGCAAGCTTGCATACGCTGCCGATCTGGTAAACGAGCCGTACATCGGCGGACTGCTCGACGCTTACCGCGCGCTGACACCGGTGCAGAAAAACAAAATAGCCAACAACGGATGGGACGTGTGCATCAGCATCGATTATTGGAGGAACGGAGCGTCGCCGCGCGGCATGATGTTCGCGCAGGAAACGCTGTCCGAGCATCAGGACGAACGGTACGACGTCTATCAAATGCCCGCGTCGCTGTTCATGCGCGCCGCTTGCACCTCGGACTCGGCGGCGCTGCTGGACAAGAACGAATGCGCCGTGTGGGAGCTGTTCGGCGTGATGAGGGAGCGCGTGATGCCGCTTTATAATTATGTATTTAACGAAAACGGCGCGCAGGAAATCGAATATTATAACCACGCAAAGGGTCTGGGTTACGCGTATGTCCCGGTTTTGAAGATGTGACATTTAATAAAGGGAGTCAGCGTTTTATATGCAAGTGATTGATTTTAAAATCCCGTTTTCGGGTTTCAACAGCATGACTTTTTCCAATGTATTCGCGTCAGCTCATATGTATTTGTGCGGGCTAACGGGCAGCGACGACTACGATTGCGCTTCCCGCGACGGCGGAAACTGCAATGGCTGCGGCAACTGTAATGGTTCATCAGCGAAGTTGCAGGAGGATTATTATTTCCTATTCGATACGATGTGCGGGCGTTCCTCGGAACGCGTATCTTTCGAGGGTAAATCGCTCGAGCTGGACAATACCCCGGAAACGGTAGATTTTATTATGAAATTCGCGGGGTATGAATATAAGATATTAACCCGCGATTACATAAAAGCCGTCTGTGAATCCGTCGCCGCGGGAAAACCCTGCATCGCGCGGATGAAAGACACCTCACACGGCGTGTTCCGCATCATTATCGGCACGGAGGACGACAATCTTATCGCGCCGCCGCCGAAAAACGCGCAAAGGGCAGAGGACAAGCCTGTTACGGCTGACGAGATAGCCGAGCTGCTCGTTATAACAGCAAAAATTACGCCGAAATATACGCTGCTCGACGGACTTGAAAAAATCCGGTCAGCGATGGAGCATAACCGCGACACCGATATGTGGGGCGGCTGCATATACAATTTAAAATATTGGGACAGAAAGCTCGCGGATGCCGATTTTGATGAGCTGAAACGCCGTTTCAAGCGGCTGGGCGACAGCGCGTGGTTCCATTTCAACTGCCACAATTTTGCGGAGACATTCCGCCACCGTATAACGGATGAGCTGCGCGACAAGCGGCTTGACGAGTGCTTCCGTAAAATTGAAACCGCTTATGACGGCTCGCACACGCGCAACTGGCAGCTCATCGCGCTGCACGACTGCCGCGACTGGTCAAGCCGCCGTTATAACGAGCTGGAGTGGGGCATGTGCGAATGCGCGATCCAGTGTCTTGAAAAGCTGCGCGAATATGACGAAATTGTGCTCGCCGCGATAAATGAAGCAATATCAATATTAACGAATGCATGAGAATGTTTTGAATATCAATGTTAATGTCCGTATTGATTAAATACAATAATATTCAATAATTATTTCAATATCATCGCACTGTTCAGCACTGTCGTGCTGTATAAAAACAGCACGTCCTGACCGTGGAAGCCGATATATTTGTCCAGCAGCGCGGCGGGAATATAACGCAGGTCGACAAGC
>DHAH01000007.1:15110-19044 GCA_002397345.1 Clostridiales bacterium UBA4959 | reverse complement strand
TAGGTTCGACAATAGCGCGCGAGCATATACAATACCGCGACCTGCGCGGTAAACGCCTTGGTCGTCGCAACCGCTATCTCCGGTCCCGCCCAGATGTAAATCACCCGGTCGGCCTCGCGCGCTATTGTCGAACCTACGACGTTGACCACAGCCCACACCGGCACTCCGCGTGACTTCGCCAGCCGCAGCGCCGCGACCGAATCGGCGGTTTCGCCCGACTGTGATATTATTATAACCGCATCGCCTTCGTTTAATATCGGATCGTTATAACGAAATTCCGACGCTATGTGTACCGTGACAGGTACGCGCGCGTATTTTTCGATCGCGTATTCGCCCAGCAGACCCGCGTGCATGGCGCTGCCGCAAGCGACGATTATCAGCCGTTTTATACCCGCCGTGTCGGGGATTTCGTCATGCAAAATGTGGTCAATACCGTTACTTAAGCGCGGCAATATCGCCGCTGCCAGCGAATGCGGCTGCTCGTGAATTTCCTTGAGCATGAAGTGCGCGTATCCGCCCTTCTCCGCCGATTCCACATCCCAATCCGCCGTCATCAGCTTTTTTCCGGCGGTGATGTCACGCCCGTCAGAACCGTATATTTTTATCTCGTCACGCGTAAGCTCAGCGATTTCCTTTTCTTCGATAAGATAATAATCGCGCGTGCGGCTAAGTATCGCGGGAATGTCGGACGCGATAAAGTTTTCGCCTTTGCCCGCTCCTATCACCAGCGGACTGTCGCAGCGCGCGGCATAAATTTTATCGGGCAGATCAGAAAATAAAATCCCAAACGCGTATGAACCGCGGATTTTATCCAGCGCAATTCTTATCGCGGCGACCGGATTTCCAGTTTCGCCGTAATAATAATCTATGAGGTGCGCGGCGATCTCGGTGTCGGTTTGCGATATGAATGTCCGACCCAGCGCCTCCAGCGCAGTGCGCAGCGCGACGTAATTTTCGATGATCCCGTTGTGTACCAACGTGACACGCCCGCTCTGATGCGGATGCGAGTTGACGTCGGACGGCTCGCCGTGTGTCGCCCAGCGCGTATGACCTATACCTATAAAAGCGGGCGGCGGGGCGTCTTTTTCAAGCGATTTTTCAAGATTCGCCAGCCTGCCGCGCTTCTTTTCCACAAAGACTCCGTCCTCGCCAAGCAGCGCTATACCCGCGGAGTCATACCCGCGGTATTCGAGCTTCCGCAGCCCGTCGAGCAGTATTTCGGACGCTTCTTGTTTACCAATATAACCAATGATTCCACACATGAATAATTTAATTCCTTCCGGCAATATAATATCAGCCTCGGAGCGCGATTTCTGCGTTCCGCAGTCTGTATTTAACGCAACAATTCATAAAGCGGACGGCATTTTATGCCGTTCGCCTGGTACGTTATAAAAAAGCGGTCAGAACGGCTCTGTACGCCGCGCTTTCACGCGGATTTTAACCGTGCCTTTACGTCACCGCGATTTCCGGAAGGTATCCGCCGAATATTTCGATAACCTTCTCCTCGTCAACCCGTGTGTGGATTCGGGTCCCGGCGCTATATGGCTCCCCATATTATGATTAAACTCCGCCATTTCCTCCGGTAACAGCATTGTTACAGTACATTATATTACAGTCTATACTGTAATGTCAACAAAAGCGATGTAAACATTCGCGCGGAGATATAAATATTACCGATTTTTGTTGACATGCGTCGCATTGATGATATAATATTTGTGAAAGTTACGGCTTTCACAGCTTGATTTTAGGTATTACTATATTGACTTAATTAATTGGAGGCTAAAATAATGCAGATTTACGACAGGCACGAAGAGCGCACCGGCGTACAGGAGGCGCATATATATACGCCCAAAACCGATATCGGCTGCGATTTTGTGATGATTTACGGTTTACACGATTTAAAAAACCGTGTAAAACAGTGGAAGAACCGCGGGTATATCATTCACCTCATGACAGGCGTCGCGTGGGGCGAATATCAGGACTATCTGTACGGCAAGTTCGACGGCATCGACCACCATGACGAAGGCCAGATGGAGCGCGGCGGGATCGAGATAAACCACGGCAAAGACATCCCGTATATGGTGCCGTCGATTTCTTTCTCGCGCTACCTGACCGCGAAACTGAAATTCGCCGTCGACTGCGGCGTCGAAGCCATCCACCTCGAAGAACCGGAATTTTGGACGCGCGCGGGTTATTCCGAGGCGTTCAAACGCGAATGGCAGCTCTACTACCGCGAACCGTGGCAGGATCCGCGCTCCACTCCGGAAGCGCAATACCGCGCGTCTTACACACGGATGCTCGACAGACTTTGCTCCGAATTAAAAGAATACGCGCTTATAAAGCATAATCGCCTGCTGCGTTTTTATGTGCCCACGCACTCGCTGATAAACTACAGCCAGTGGAACATCTGCTCACCCGAGTCGGCGCTGATCGATCTGCCGGGCGTTGACGGCTATATCGCGCAGATCTGGACAGGCACGAGCCGCACGGCTAACAATTTCGAGGGCAAGACGCGTGAACGCACGTTCGAAACCGCTTTCCTCGAATACGGCATCATGCAGGAACTGGTGCGCGGCACGGGCCGACGCATGTGGTTCCTGCACGACCCCGTCGAGGACGACCCCAAGCATACATGGACGGACTATCGCTATAATTATTATCGCACCGTCACAGCGTCGCTGCTCCACCCCGAGATTTACCACTTTGAGATTTCACCGTGGCCGAATCGCGTGTTCAACGGTACCTATCCGACCGCCGACGGTTCCGGACGCGAGGGCATGCCCGAGGATTACCGCACCAATCTGCTCACCGTCATGCAGACGCTGCGCGACATGAAGCAGGACGACGTAAAGTGGCAGGGCGATGTTACCGAAATCGGGCTGCTGCTCGCCGACTCGGCGATGTACCAGCGCATTTATCCCGACGGCGACCCGCGCGAAAAGGAGGGGCGTGTCACATTTGACTCCTTTTATGGGCTGGCGCTGCCGCTGCTCAAGCACGGACTCGCGGTACGGCCTGTGCAGCTCGACAACGTGCGCAGACGCGCCGGTTATCTGGCGCCCTATAAAACGCTGGTGCTCAGTTATGAATTCATGAAGCCCGACTCACCCGATATAAACAATGCGATTGCGGGTTGGGTACGCGACGGCGGCGTGCTTATCTACGTCGGCGACGGGCGCGACTCCTTCCATAAAATCCGTCACTGGTGGAACGACGGCGTCGATTATGCCGATCCAGCCGAGCATCTGTTTGAGGCGTGCGGACTGCCCCGCAAGCCGTCAGAGGGCATCCACGCGTTCGGGCGCGGGTTCGTGTGCTACATGGACGCGTATTCCGCCGACATCGCACGCTCCGCCGACCTCGCCGACCGTTATCGCGCGCTGACCCGCGAAGGGCTTGCGAAACTCGGTATCGACTGGAAAGCTTCGTCCGCACTGATTCTCGAGCGCGGGCCGTATAACGTAACCGCCGTTATGGACGAGACGCCGACCAGCGTACCATACACGATGAAGGGCAGCTTCGTCAATCTATACGAAACTTATCTGCCCATCGTGACCGATCCCGTGCTCGATACCGGCTCGGTCGGGTTGTGGTATAACCTCGACAAACTTGATAAATCTCAGCCTGCGGAAGTGATCGCCACCGCGGCACGGCTCGAAAAATACAACGCGACCGCGCGTTCATGCACTTTCACGGCAAAATGCGCCGCCGAATCGGAGTGCGTGATCCGCATGTACGTCAAACGCCCGCCTAAATCCGTCGAAGCGGGGGAAGTGAGCATTACCAGCGACTACGACGCAGCGTCGCAGACCGTGCTCCTGCGTTTCGCAGGCTCGCCCGACGGCACACCGGTAAAAATCAAATTCTAATCGCCCGTTGGGGACGCGGGGACGGGGGTACGCGTGGCGGGTATAGGGTCAAGCAAGCTTGACCC
>DHAH01000007.1:14768-15004 GCA_002397345.1 Clostridiales bacterium UBA4959 | reverse complement strand
GTCAAGCAAGCTTGACCCCGCTCTCCCCACACCCCGCAGATATAAGGGACATTACCCTCCCCTCAAAAAAAACCGAGCCGCCGATGTGGGTAATGGACCCATATCGGCGGCGTAAAATGTATAACAATAGGCGATAATAATTTCTATTTCAATAAAAAATGAAGCACCATTAGTTGTTTGTATTTAATAAAATTTATCCCTTGTCTGCGTGGGGTCTGGGGGGACATTTTATGTCC
>DHAH01000007.1:9480-14656 GCA_002397345.1 Clostridiales bacterium UBA4959 | reverse complement strand
CGGGACATTTTATGTCCCCCCAGACCCCACCCCATCATTTACGAAACATTATCTTTTATAAAACCGCGCCATCTTCTGAGCGCCAGAAAACATAACAGCGCGGCGCACAGGGCGATACCGATCCATAAAAGCACTGTATTTTGCCATCCGAATTTTTCGGAAATCACGCCGAAAACAAAGCTTGACAGCGCGGACCCTATGTATGTAATCGAGTTAAGCAGTCCCGTGACAGTCGCGGTACGCCCGTATTTACCGAACCGCATAGGCACGAGTGTGATCGCATACATGTTAAAGGCGTGCATCAGCGTCGTCACAAGCGCAAGCATTAAAATCGCAGCCGTAAGGTTGATTTTTCCGATGAAAATCAAAGGGATAAGCGGAAGTACAGCCACAGATAAGATAATAAGCGATCCCGTGATTTCATTTTTCCGAACAATTCTGTTATAAATAAACATGGCGATAAATGCGCCGGACAGATTTATAACAGGCAATATCATCGATAGGAATATTGAAAACGACGGCGACGAGCCGTAGGTTTCGGTTATCATTGTCGGAATCCATGTGACGATCCCTTCTTTCAGCATACCGTGCGCCATAACGGGCAAAACAAATATAAAAAGTCCGCTGAGTATAAATATCCGCATGAATCCGACGTTTTCGGGTGTTTGCGCGCTGTCAGCAGCAGTTTTTACGGCTTCGGGAGTTACCTCCCCTTCCGAACCCTTTAACCGCGCGCTGATATCGTTCGTGCCTATAAACCATAATACAGCGAACAGCGCGAGCACAGCCGATGAAATCACGAAAACATATTGCCAATTGTAATTCACGCAAACGGCGGCAGAGAAGTACGCCAAAAGCGTTCCGACGGGTGCGCTTGCCGCGATGATAACGCTCGCGCGATAACTCATGCGTTCGTGCAGGACATTTGTAATTATAAACAATATCGGAGACCACAGCATAGACTGTGCGATACCGTTGATACCCCAAATCACCGCCATATAAATATAGTTTTTCCATAAAATCATCCCTAAATTGGCGAGAGATGACACCAATACCCCGGAAAATATCATTTTATAAGGCGAAACGCGGTCGGCTATAATGCCGTTTATTAATTGTCCTATACCGTAACACAAAAAAAACAATGTCCCGATAAGTCCCGCGTTTGATTTGCTGAATACACCTTCGTTTATAATACTCGCGAGCGCGGCGGAATAATTAAGCCGTCCTAAATATGCCGCCGTATAAATTACCCAGCAAAAAATAAACAGCCGCCTGCTCAGTTTTTCATTATTTATACGCGCAGTTGTTTTTATCATATTTCGCTTTAAAACAACCGCTTGTAAATTTCATGTATTTCTTGTTCGTTTATCTTATACGGTGAATTGGCGAAATTAGCCGCCGTTTTCACCTTTTCGATATATTTCACAATCGTTTTGTCGTCAAGCACAAGATTTACGTTCGCGAGTTTTGGAATAACGCTCGCTATTTCGCTCACAGCCGCGCCTATATTTTCAGCGAACTCGCCGAGCAATCTTGCCCCTTCAGTATCACGCAGGTTATATTCTATATACAGCCCTGTAAACGCCGCGCAGGCTCTGCCATGCGGTATACCGCGGTCAAGCGTGAGGTTATAGCCCATCGGATGCGGAAAGCCTGTGCCTGTCGCATTTATCGCTATCCCGCCCGCAGTCGCGGCGTAAGAGAGCGCTTCACGCATCTCCGGCGTATAAATACCGCCGTTAAAAGCAGTCGCGGTCAGCACTTTCCAAATATGTTTACCACCATATGCGGCGAACATCCGCGAAACATTGGTCGATTTTGGCGACAAATACGATTCGATGCAGTGGCAGAACGCGTCGAGCGCGGTGCTGACCGTATACTCCGCGCCGAGCGAATAGGTATACTTCGGATCGACGAACGCGTATTTAAAATATGAATGCGGGCTGTTAAAAGTCCGTTTTTTGTTTTCGCTGTCGAGCGTTATAATGGAATATGGGTTGACCTCACTGCCCGTACCGGCGGTAGTCGGTATGCTAATAAGCGGCAGCGACGGTTTCAGTTTATTTACGTCGAAGAGTTCCATGGACGCAATACCGCTGTTGGCGGCGAACGCCGCTATCGCCTTCGCGGCATCGAGGGGTGAACCGCCGCCGATTCCGACGATGAAATCCGCGCCGAAACATGTTGCGGCGTTCCCGCCGTCAACGCATACCGAAAGCAGCGGGTTTTCGCCGATTTTATCGAATATTTCATACTCCACGCCCGCATGATCAAGCGCGGCTGTGACGTCGTCAAGCGCGCCGCTTGCCTTCGCGGAGGTTTTCCCCGTGACTATTAGGCACTTTTTGCCCAACTTGAAAAATTCGCGGTTTTTTTCCACGCAGTTTTCGCCCGTTATCAGCTTGACGGGCATATAAAAGTTAAATGACACGGTATTTTCTCCTTAACGCACATCCGCCCGTAAAATACGGGCGGATGATATATTTTTAATGAAGTAATTACTCGGCTGCAGGCGGATATTTCGTCGACTGCCAATCGGTGTATTGTGACAGCGGCGAGTCGGCGTTATCGGCATTTCCAAATTCGGCGACATATGTGTTCGCGTCGAATTCAGCCTTGAGCTTCTTTATATAAGCCTCATAATTTACGGTTTCGCCTGTCGCTTCGTCGGCATATTCCTTGAAGTCAGCGAGCTTTTGTTTAAACTCCCGGCTTGCCGCTGTCACGCCGTCGATAATCTCCTGCGTGAACATAGCAGTATACGGCGGGAGGGGTGTTTCTGTCTTATTTGCGGCGATGCGGGCGTCGATAGTCGCTTGCGTTATATATTTGAGACTGAAGCCTACATAAGGGCTGACGACCATATCGAGGTTCTGCTGCTTGGCGTAATACCAGTTATTTTTAGCGAGCGCAAGCATGTCGGGAGACATATCGGAACTCGGCCACAGGATGAACTGGTTGCCTGTGTCATACATGTTCATCGAGTAGCTGTCCGAAAGCTTATTTACATAACCGGTGTCTTCGTCGATTTCGTAGTTAACCTTTTTCAAACCGTACTGGAACAGGTTGCGGAATTCCGCGTCCCAGGTCAGCGCGGCGATAATCTGAACGCAGCGGTCGGTGTTTTTGGTGAATTCGCCGACGCAATACATGCTTTGATATACGTTCTCATTTGTCGCCATCGGTTTGGCGTAGATTTGCACATAATAATCGTCGGTATATTTATCGAATATTTCGCGTCCGCCCTTGACAAGCTGAACCGCCGCTTTGGGGTTGAACTCGTAATTGCTGGATGTCAAAAACCCGGATTTTTTATATTTATCAACTTGAACGAGCGCGCCTGTATAGGAAGCGTTGCCAAGCAGGTTTTTGGGCGGCATCGGCGCGGACTGCGCCGCGTTATTACCCACAAAACCTCCGACAAGTGAATCCGCCATACTCGGCGTAATAAAATCTGGTGTCGGGAAGGGTTCGCCGTACAGCGGAATGAAATCCGGTTCGTATTTTTTTACATCAGCTAAAAACGCCTCTGTTTTGGCGAGGGTGGTCATCGAGTCGCCGTCGTAATAATATTTGTCAACCAGCTCGCGATTGATCAGCATGTAGGTATACTCGCCGATCATGTGGTTGTTGGGTATAGCCATAACGCCGGATTCCAGCGAAACGGCTGACATCAGCGCGGGATGAATATATTTACTCAGTCCCTTGCCGGTGCTGCCAAGCGAACCGCCCAAATCCATTAAATATTCTTTATTATTATATTCGATCAGCTTATCGATCCCGCGCACCAAGAATATATCGACCTGATTCTCGTCCGGCTCGGGGAATTTCGTAACCTTGCGGCCGAACTCGTTGATAACAGTCTCCTCGGTTTCGGCGGTGGTCTCATCTGTTTCCTTTGGCTCTTCGGTGGTGACGCCGGCCGCCTTCAGGCTGCGCGCCTCTTCTTTAAGGCGCTTGACTTCGGCTTCCTCCTCCGCGATTTTGTTAACCACATTGGCGAATTTTTCCTCGATGATGCTGTAATACTCATCTTCGGGATACAGTTTCAGCACAATGTGGGTATTATATGTACCCTCGGTGATCTCATTTATGGCGTCCTCGACAGCCTGGATCGCCTCGGGCGTAGTGCTTTTGTCTGTTATAGCGTTAAGCGTGAGGGTTAAAGGCTTGGCTTTGCCCGTGTCATCCTCAATTTGTGTATTAACCTTTGGTTTTGTGTTGTCGGCGCAGCCGGCAAACAGGGACGGGAGTATAAGCAATGCTGCCAATACTATTAAGACCCATCTCTTCTTCATGGTATGACCTCCCCAAAATAATTAACATAAAGAAAATACGATCGAATTATATTTTACACTATATTTAATAAGATGTCAAGGATATTTTAATCCGGACAAAAGTATTTTTCGCCTCTTTCGCGCATTCGTAGCGTAAATCCGGCTGAATTTTGGCGCTGTTGCACAGCTACGCGTTTATTGAATTGTGACTAATGTCATTTTAGTTGTGCATTTATCACAATAATTATAATAAATAATTGTACATCACTTACAAACATCATTTATAGCCGAGAATTTATTTAATCGAGATAATCCTTAAGACGCTTCGAGCGGCTGGGATGACGCAGCTTGCGCAGCGCCTTTGCCTCGATCTGGCGTATACGCTCGCGTGTAATGTTAAATACCTTGCCAACCTCCTCAAGCGTGCGTGTGCGGCCGTCCTCCAGCCCGAAACGCAGCTTCAGCACATGCTCCTCGCGCGGCGTGAGGGTGTGCAGCACCTCGCAGAGCTGTTCGCGCAGCAGCGTATACGACGCAACCTCCGCGGGCGCGGGACTGTCGTTGTCCTGTATAAAATCGCCCAAGTGGCTGTCCTCTTCTTCGCCGATCGGCATTTCCAGCGACACCGGGTCCTGGCTGATCTTCATTATCTCGCGCACCTTGTCAGCGCTCATGCCCAGCGACGCGGCGACTTCGTCGGCTGTTGCCTCGCGTCCCAGCTCCTGCAATAACCGACGCTGGACGCGCGTGACCTTGTGAATGGTTTCGACCATATGCACGGGTATGCGTATGGTGCGCGCCTGATCGGCGATGGCGCGCGTAATAGCCTGCCGTATCCACCAGGTCGCGTAGGTAGAAAATTTATAACCCTTGCGGTAATCGAACTTTTCCACCGCTTT
>DHAH01000007.1:8639-9338 GCA_002397345.1 Clostridiales bacterium UBA4959 | reverse complement strand
TAATCGAACTTTTCCACCGCTTTCATCAGACCGAGGTTGCCCTCTTGAATGAGATCGAGGAAAAACATGCCCTTGCCCACATAACGCTTCGCTATGCTGACCACAAGACGCAGGTTTGATTCGACAAGCTCGTCCTTAGCCTTATCGTCGCCTTCGGACATAGCTTTCGCCAATTCCAGCTCGCGTTCAGCTTCCAGCAGCGGCACCTTGCCGATTTCCTTTAAATACATACGCACGGGGTCGTCGATCGCCAGCCCTTCCTGCGCGAGCATCTTTTCCATATCCTCGGCGGATTCGTAGCGTTCGATCTCGTTTTCGATTTCCTCGAACTCGGGCGTGTCAAGATAGCCCGTGACCCCGATGCCGAGGTTCCCGAGCTGTTCAAATAAATTTTCTATCTGTTCGATGTCATATTCGACATCCTCGAGAGCTTCCATTATCTCGCTGTTTGACAGCGAGCCTTTTGCTTTACCGCGCTCGATGAGCTCTTTCATATCGAGCTTTTTTTCATTATTGTTAGCCATATTATGTAAGATGTCTCCGTAAGGGTTATTATGCTATTAATTTGAATATTTATACTATTATTAAAATAAAGAATGTTCGGGGTACGGCGGGAGCAGGTTCAACACGCCATTTTACCGCGGGCGGAGCGGGGGCGGTTGTTTCATTTTACCCTCGGACGGAGCGGCGGGGGCGCCT
>DHAH01000007.1:0-8558 GCA_002397345.1 Clostridiales bacterium UBA4959 | reverse complement strand
GGACGGAGCGGCGGGGGCGCCGCACGGGGGTGCAACGGAGCGGCGAGGGCGCCGCTCCCTACGGGGTATGGGGGTACGGCGGAGCGGCGGGGGCGCCGCTCCCTACGGGGTTACGGGGTTTCCGCTCTGCGGTTTGCGATAAACGCGGCTATATCGTCCGAGTCGGGTATTTCGCCGTTATCCGACGCCAGCGCGGCTTCGCGCAGCGTATTCGCACAGCCCTCAATCACTTCAAGGTCGTTTTTATTAAGCTGCTGACGCGCCGCTAAATACGTTGTCGCGCGTCCCATTTCATCTTCGGTCAACGACCGGTTCAGCATCGCAAGCGCCGCGTCGCCGGTTTCCGCCATGAGCGTGAAAATCCTGCGGTTGAGCTGCGTTTTAAATTCGTCGGGCGATACGAGCTTAAGCGTATCGGCAAGCAGCTCCGGAAACATCAGCAATATTCCCAGAATAGCTTCTTCCGCACCCGCGGCAGAACGATATTTAAGCCTGTCCGGATTGGTGCGGTCGCCGAACCCCTCGGTGGAACGCATTACCGTCTTACGCTGTTCTTTTTTAGCGTCGTTATAGTTCTTTTTGCGTTTAAACTCAACGTCGCGCGCTAAATTTTCAGCCTGTACGCCCAGCCGCGCGGCGGCGCGTTTCGTGCACACTTCGCACTCGGTTTTCGAGCCCAATGTGGCGAGCAGCTCGACGGCTTCGTTTATCGCCTTGAGCCTGTCATCGTCGGAAACCGATGCGTCGGAAGCCGATATATCAGAGTTGATTTTATATTTTTCGGTTATAGCGTCCAGCCGGAACTCAAACCGCGAGCGGCTGCCCTCGAGCAGCCGTTTGAACGCGTCCGCACCGAATTTTTTTATAAATTCGTCGGGGTCTTTCGCGCCCGTGACGGTCAGAACTTTTGCGTCCAGCCCCGCTTCGTTAAGATAACCGAAGGCGCGGTCGGCGGCGTTCTGCCCCGACTTGTCGCTGTCATAAGTGATTATCACCGATTTTGTATACCGCTTCATCAGCCGCGCCTGCTCGGACGTCAGCGCCGTACCCAATGTCGCCACCGTATTAATGAATCCGGCGGCGTGCAGCGCGATCACATCCATGTAACCCTCGCAGAGGATCAGCCGCTCGGCGCAGTCGGAGCGCGCGAAGTTGAGCGCGAACAGATTACGGCTCTTCTTGAACGCCGTGGTATCGGAGGTGTTGAGATATTTCGGCTGACCGTCGCCGATTATGCGCCCGCCGAAAGCTATCACCTCGCCCGTCACGTCGATGATGGGAAATATAATCCGCCCGCGGAAATAGTCGTACGGCTTGCCGGTTTTAGCGGAGATGCCGCACAGGAACGCGGCGGTCAGCTCCTCGGTCGTAAAGCCCAGTGAAGCCATATGGCTTGTCACCGCGCCAAACGCGTCGGGCGCGTATCCGATGCCGAAATGTTTTATAATCGGTCCGCGCAGCCCGCGTTTTTCAAGATATTCCATCGCCTCGGGCGAACGCATGAGACTCGCGTGGAAAAACCGCGCCGCTTCGCGGTTTATCTCCAGAATCCGCGCTTTTTTAACGCCGCCGAGCCCCTTATCGGCGCGGTCGGAAGCGGGTATAGGTATTCCGGCTCGTTTTGCCAAGAATTCCACCGCGCCGACATAGTCGAGATTCTCCATCTTGCGGACGAAGGTGATGACGTCGCCTCCCGCGCCGCAGCCGAAGCATTTAAAAAAGCCGCGTTCAGGCGTCACATGGAAGGACGGTGTTTTTTCGCTGTGGAAGGGACACAGCCCGACAAAACCCGAACCCGAGCGCTTCAGGGTCACATAACCTGAGATTACGTCGGTAATATCGTTGCGGTAGCGTATTTCTTCGATTATTTCGTTCGGTATCACAGCGCTAACCCCTGAACGGCTCCGGAATAAACAATTGTTTATATGTATTAACCGCGTAACGGTCTGTCATACCGGAGATATAATCGGCGGCGACGCGCGCGCTCCCCTCGGTATCCAGCATCGCCCTATATTCTTCGGGCAACTTATCCGGATTATTAGAGAAATAGTTGTACAGCAGCTCGAGCATAGCCTCCGCCTTGCCTTCTTCGCCCTTCGCGGCGGGGTTGAAATAAACGCGCTCGTATAAAAATTTATGCAGCTCGGCTGTCGCGTCCCCCACCTCTTCGCCGACCGCTATGTCACCGACTTTATTACTCTCCTCTATCACACTCATCACCATGGTGGCGATACGCCCGCTGTGCGTGGTGCCGAGCGCCGACCGCAGCTCGAGCGGTATGTCGTCGGGGGACAATATACCCGCGCGGCAGGCGTCGTCGATATCGTGATTGATAAACGCGATGCGGTCGGCGTGCCAGATGACGCGGCCCTCCAGCGTCTGCGCCCCGCCGGTCGTGTGCCGCAATATGCCGTCGCGCACCTCATACGTAAGGTTCAACTTTTCAAGTATGTCGACAACCCGCAGGCTTTGCCTGTAATGCGTGAATTCCGCGTCATAACAGCGCTGGAGCACACGCTCTCCCGCATGTCCGAACGGTGTATGACCCAAATCGTGACCCAGCGCAATCGCCTCACACAGATCCTCGTTCAGCCGCAGCGCGCGCGCTATTGTGCGTGCGATCTGCATAACTTCGAGCGTGTGCGTCAAACGCGTCCTGTAATGGTCGGCTTCCGGTGAAAGAAACACCTGTGTCTTATGCATCAGCCTGCGAAAGGACTTGGAATGTATAATCCTGTCCCTGTCGCGCTGAAACTCCGAGCGCAGGTCGTCGGGTGTTGCCGGATATATCCGCCCCTGCGTCTGCTCTGTAAGAAAAGCGCGCGTTGAAAGTGTATCCCTTTCGCGCAGGTATATAAATTCCCGCGTGGTCACGCGATAATCCACCTCCGTCGTATATTTTTTAATAAACGCAGCATGAGCGCGGCGAACTAAAAAACACAAATTATCAAACTGAAGAAAAAAAGCTGCGAAAGTACGGTCGTTTTACAATTCCCGGTTATGCTGAGAATTTTAAAAGCTCCGCAAAACTTTTAATAAATCCGACATTTGCATAATTTATAATGTTATTGGTCGGAGCTCTCGAACGCGTACCGGTATTTATCCGCAGTCAGATATTATTAATATACGTTAAAAATCCGCATATCCCTTTTTTCGAGTTTAATTTTATATTAAATAAAAAAATAAAAACACGGATGCGCCCCGCACCCGTGTTTATATGTTATTATTTACAGTAAATCCTCGATTATGTATCTTGCGGTACAAGGCGTGACAGCAGCGTTGCAAAGCGTTTTAAGCAGATCCTCCGCAACGGCAAGATCGCGTGTCACGTCATATATGAATTCTGTTTCGGTGCTTCCCCAACGGTCGCTTGCGATGATCAGGATGCAATACCTGACGCTGCAGTCGGCGTTTAGATCGTCATAACCATACCTCTGCAGCAACCACTCCTCTTCTTTCGATGTGCCAAGGTTTTGTCCATCAACCTTTGGCGGGTCGAGAGTAATGATTCTGTATTCAAGCAGGATCTCTGCCGGATCGGTCAACTGCTTGAACAGTGTTTCTGTCTCAGTTTGCGTTATTCGTTGCTGTTGATATATCACAGTATTTGCCCCCTATATTGAATAATAAATTCATATATTGTTGTAAATTATACCATTAATATGTATCATTGTAAACAATATGTTATTGACATTGTTCGACAATTTTTTCGTTTATGTTATTATATACCAATTATTTTAATGTTATTTTACGCATTTTTTAAAGATAAATTATTATAATCTATTTATTTTAATTTTTTATGGTGTTATTTTGTATTTTAATGTCTGTTATTGTCGAAAGCGGTATTTTTATTCATTCCTATGACGCTTTTTAACATTTACGCCAACAATATAGGTGTTGAATTTATAATTATTTATGATATAATCAATTTATATACAATATTGACCACATAAACGAAAAAAGGAGCTTGATATTAGTGAATTTAACTCGTCTACATATTGATAAAAAATCGTTGTCCATACTACAATTTGGTCTTCCCTTCATCATTGTGGCGCTGCTTTACACGGCATTGTACTTAAATAACGCTGAAAGCGGCGAATATTACATAATTATGAACACCGCGAAACAACTTATAGAACATGCGATGATGAGTTTGACTTTGCTCATCGGCGGCGCGCTGCTTTTCGATTATGTCACAAAAAAGCATGAGCGGTGATGTTAATAATCACAATATTGAAGCTCTGCGCCGCTGCACGCTCTGCCCCCGGAACTGCCGCGCTGACCGTTTAAACGGCTGCCGCGGCAAATGTTCCGTCACGGGCGCCGATGTGCTGGTTGCGCATACAATGCTTCACCGTTGGGAGGAGCCTTGTATCTCTGGACCGGGCGGCGCGGGCGCTGTTTTCCTCGGCGGCTGTGGGCTGGGC
This sequence comes from Clostridiales bacterium UBA4959, assembly GCA_002397345.1. Lineage (GTDB taxonomy): Bacteria > Bacillota > Clostridia > Oscillospirales > CAG-272 > DTU078. Next base: position 4,131 of record DHAH01000007.1, on the reverse strand, counting down.
TGCGTGTATTGCCAAAACCGCGCCATCACCGGCGGGGCAATCGGTGAATATTACAGCGCCGCGCGGCTGGCGGAGCTGTTTTTGGATTTACAGCGCCGGGGTGCGGACAACCTCGATCTTGTGACTCCGACGCACTATGCGCCGCAAATAATAGACGCTGTCGCCACTGCTAAACTTAATGGTTTAAATATCCCCGTGGTCTGGAACTCGAGCGGATATGAAAAAGCTGATGTCATAGCCGCGCTGCGCGGCACTGTCGACATTTATATGCCGGATTTCAAATATTATTCGGACGAGCTTGCGGAGAACTTTTCGCGCGCGCCCGGTTATTTTGCTTTCGCCTCGCGCGCCGTCGCGGAGATGGTGGCGCAGGTCGGACAGCCTGTCTTTGACGACGGCGGAATGCTACGCCGCGGCGTTATAATCCGAGTACTCACGCTGCCGGGTCATACCGGCGACACGATGAAAATCATCCGATATTTATATCATGAATTCGGAGATAATGTTATCCTCTCAATAATGGGGCAATATACACCCCCGGCGCAGATCGATTTTCCCGAGCTGCGCAATTCGCTGACACAGGACGAATACGACGAAGTAGTCGAATTTGCTTCCGAAATCGGTGTGAAGAGGGCGTATATACAGGAGCTTGGCTCCGTCGGCGAAAGTTTCATCCCGGGGTTCGGGACGGCCGGCGGTTGACAATCGCAGCTTTTTTAACCACAACAAAACCACCCGCACACCATTCAAAAACACGGCGTGCGGGTGGTTTTACTATAACTCGAAATTAATAATTTTCCGCTTTGATCTGGAAGAAGTCACGGGGATGCATGCAGACGGGGCAAACCTCGGGCGCTTTTTTTCCGACGACAATGTGACCGCAGTTGACACACTGCCAGACGGTGTCTCCCTCGCGCGAGAAAACCAGATCGCCTTTTATGTTTTCCAGCAGCTTGCGGTATCTCGCCTCGTGCTCACGCTCAATTTTAGCCACCGATTCGAACAGGAACGCGACATCGTTGAACCCTTCGGCGCGTGCTTCCTCGGCAAAGCCCTTGTACATCTCGGTCCATTCGTAATTTTCGCCCGCCGCCGCGTCGGCAAGGTTCTCTGTCGTCGGACCTACGCCGTCGTGAAGCAGTTTATACCATATCTTGGCGTGTTCCTTTTCGTTGTTCGCGGTTTCCTCAAACAGCTCCGCGATCTGGACATAACCGTCCTTTTTCGCCTTTGATGCAAAATAGGTATACTTATTGCGCGCCTGCGACTCGCCGGCAAACGCCGCCATCAGATTCGCCTCTGTTTTTGTTCCTTTTAATTTACTCATTTTGAAAATGCTCCTTTATTAAATTTAAAGAATTACCGGAATTATATCTTCGATTCTTCCGAACAATTATCGCAGATGCCGGTGAACAGCACCACACAGCCCTTGATCTTCAGTCCCTTGCAGCTCACATACGAGCACAGATCGGATGAATCGTCGGAAAGCTCGCTGTCGAGATTGATTTCCACGTCGAATACGCTGCCGCATTTATTGCAAACGGCGTGATAATGGGGCTCGCAGTTATGGTCGATATGGTCTGCCGAATTGGGGACGTGCACACGCTGCAAACGCCCTTCTTCGCAGAGCAGATTGAGGTTGCGGTAAATAGTGCTGCGGCTGACAGCGGGATTGCGCCCCCGCACATATTCGCTGACCATATCCGGTGTAGGGTGGTTTTTCAGCGTTTTTACCGCGTCGAGAACGAGCGTGCGCTGGATGGTATTGCGTTGAATGGCCATTTATCGCTCCTTGTGGGTAGTTTCTGATAGTATTATATCGCATTAAGGAATCGTTTGAAATTCATATGTGTAACTTCTGTGTTAAGGTTTTGTGAATTAAGCAGATGGTCTTGAAAGAACCGCGCAAATAATATATAATTTAAATAAATAACAAGTGACAGAGGGTAGCGTGAAAAATATAAAAGAAAGGCAAATCGAAGGCGCGAATGCCATGCGGTATTTTCATGGATTATTTGCGCGCTTCAGTGCATGGCGTTTTTTATGAAGCTGCAATCACGTTATATCGTTTTACCGGTAAACAACCGCGCGGAGTGCGTACGGCTGGCGATCCGGGGCTATTCCCTCGATGTTAAATACGACGACCAAACACCCGCTTATAACGCCTATATCGACGTAGGACGTCTTATCGGGCGAGAGGTATCCGTCACGCTGCCCGACGGCAAACCGGCGGTATTTTCATTTGCCGACACGCTGCCCGACGACACCTATGCCGAACCATACCGTCCGCAGGTGCGCTTTTCCGCCGCGCGCGGCTGGACAAACGACCCGAACGGGCTGATATACGCCGGCGGGCGTTATCACATGTTCTTCCAGCATAATCCGGCAGGCACAGAGTGGGGCAATATGCACTGGGGTCACGCTGTATCAGCCGACCTTGTGCATTGGGATTATGACGGCGACGTGCTGTTCCCTGACGAGCTGGGCACTGTTTACTCTGGCAGCGCCATACTTGACGAGCGCAACGTTTCGGGGCTGGGCAAAAACGGGATTCCGCCGATTCTTTTATACTACACCGCGGCGGGCAAGCCTTTTACACAGTGTCTCGCATATTCAGCCGACAACGGCGAAACATTTGAAAAGTACACCGGCAATCCTATCATCGGGCACATCGCGGCGGAGAACCGCGACCCCAAGGTTATATGGTGCGACGAGCTGGGCAAATATGTCATGGCGCTGTACCTTGACGGAAACGAATACCTGCTGCTTGTTTCCGATAACTTAATAAACTGGGACGAGCATCAGCGCATTATACTGCCAAACGACGCCGAATGCCCCGACTTTTATCCCCTGCCGCTCGACGGGCGGGAGCGCAAATGGGTGTTCTCGGGCGCGTCGGATTATTATTTTACCGGTTCGTTTGTTAACGGTAAATTCACCCCCGACGGTCCCTCGGGTCATTTATTCGGTTTTGGTAGAGAGAGTTACGCGGCGCAGACCTTTTCGGGGCTGCCCGACTGCCGTCGCGTGCGTGTCGCGTGGAACACGACATGGAAAAACTTCACCGACAGCGTGTTTTCGATGTCGATGACCTTCCCCGCCGAGCTTGAGCTGCGCACTGTGAGCGGCAGACCGACGCTCTGCGCGCGTCCGGTGCGTGAAATTGCGTCGCTGTTCACCGACACAGACGCCGCCGCTTATTATTTAACCGCCGATGTAGTCGCCGCCCAATCTGATGCTTCGCTTAACGTATGCGGCGTAAAGCTCGAGCTGCCATTCACCGGCGCTGATAAGGTGGAGCTTATCCTCGACCGCGACTGTTGGGAGCTTTATCTGCCCGACGGCGGAAAATATTATATCGGAGCATATGAATTTAAAGGGTTCGGAGACGAAAAAGTAACCGCCGAGCGCGCGGACATATCAAATATCACGCTGCGCGGGCTGAAATCCATTTGGAAAAAGTAAATACCATGCCGATGCGGGATTGCCTTAAAACAATACGGCATCCGAGGCGTGGGTTATCTTGTTTTATTTAAAATTTAACGCTAATATTTCGGAGGATAATATTTTGGACAGCATTGACTACGAATATACCGTACCGCTTTCGTCTGTTATCGAGGAATTCCAGCTCGAGGTTATATACCAGCCTCCCGAGGTGGAAATTCAGGTCACGCGCTCTGACGTAAACCGACCCGGACTGGCGCTGGACGGCTTTTTCGGCTATTTCGAGCCGGGGCGGCTCCAGCTTATCGGCAACGGCGAGCACGCCTTTATGCAGACAATGACCGGATCGGAGCTGCGCTCGAAAGTTGACGCTTTTTTGTCACGCAAGCCCGTTGCGGTCATATACACCAACGCGCTGGAAATTGACCCTGTAGTAGAAGAACTCGCCGAAAAATACGAGGTTCCGCTGCTGCGCACACCCCGCCACACCTCCGAATTCATGGCGGCGCTCATCGCTTCGCTCAACGTCAGCCTCGCGCCGCGGCTCACGCGTCACGGCGTGTTTGTGGAGGTATACGGCGAAGGTATTCTGATACTCGGCGACAGCGGCGTGGGCAAAAGCGAAACCGCTATCGAGCTTGTCAAGCGCGGGCATCGCCTGATCGCCGACGACGCGGTCGAGATTAA
>DHAH01000145.1 GCA_002397345.1 Clostridiales bacterium UBA4959 | reverse complement strand
GGCGACACGCTGGACCTGATTGCCCCGCTCGGCCGGGGCTTCGACCTCGGCGACACCGGGCGGAAGGCCCTGTTCGTCGGCGGCGGGATCGGGACGCCGCCCCTTCTGGCCGCGGCGAAGCCGTTCGGGGAAAACGCGACGGTGCTGCTCGGATTCCGGAATCAGGATTCGATCATTCTGGCGCGCGATTTTGCGCTCGCCGGGTGCCGGGTGTTCGTCGCCACCGACGACGGAAGCATGGGCTACCGCGGCCCCGTCACGTACCTGATGAAGCCGGAGGACGGGCGGGCCGTGTTCGCCTGCGGCCCCGCGCCGATGTTGAAAAAGGTCGGGCGGTTCGCCGAAGAAACGGGCATCCCGTGCCAGATCTCTCTGGAGCAGCGCATGCCCGGCGGCGTCGGCGCGTGCCTCGGGTGCTCCTTCCGGATCAGAAGGGACGGGCGGGAAAGCTACGCCCGGGTATGCAGCGACGGCCCGGTGTTCGACAGCCGCGAAGTCGTGTGGGAGGAGGAGCGGTAATGGCGGACTTGCATGTGACCATCGCGGGGGTCCCGTTTGAAAACCCGCTGATCGCGGCCTCGGGCACCTTCGGGTTCGGCCGCGAGTACGGGGAGTTTTTCCCGCTGTCCGTTTTGGGCGGCGTTTCCTGCAAAGGGCTTACCCTGCGGGAGCGGATGGGGAATCCCCCGCCGCGCGTCGCGGAAACGCCGGGCGGGATGCTCAACGCCATCGGGTTGCAAAATCCGGGCGCGGCGCATTTTATCGCGCACGAGCTGCCGTGGCTGAAAAACAGAGGCGCAACTGTGATAGTTAACATCGCGGGTTATACGGTTGAGGATTACGTCGCGGTCGCGAAGCTTGTCGACGCGAGCGAAGCCGACATGATCGAGCTGAATATCTCCTGCCCGAATGTGAAAAAAGGCGGTATCGCCTTCGGGGTCGATCCCGCGGCGGTTGAAAACGTCACCCGAGCGGTCAAGGACGCCGTCCGCAAGCCGCTTATAGTGAAGCTGTCGCCCAATGTAGCCGATATAACCGAAACCGCGCGCGGAGCGCAGGCGGGCGGTGCGGATGCGCTGAGCCTGATAAACACGCTGCTGGGCATGAAACTTGATATAAAAACCCGCCGCCCGGTTTTGGCAAACGGGACGGGCGGGCTGTCGGGGCCGGCAATCCTGCCGGTCGCGGTACGCATGGTCTGGCAGGTGAGCCGCGCGGTCGGGCTGCCTATCATCGGCATGGGGGGCGTACACGACACCGAATCGGCGCTGGAGCTGCTGATGGCGGGCGCCGACGCCGTCGCCGTGGGCACCGCAATGTTCGCCGATCCATACACACCTGTGAAGATTCGCGACGGAATCGAGCGGTTTTGCCGCGAAAACGGATATGCCACGCCGGCGGAGCTGAAAATATAAAAAGTATAAAATATTCCGTGCATTTCTAAAAATTTGCACGGAATATTATTATAAACTGAACCCGATCATAACTGGGGAATAGGTTAAGAAAATCCGGCTTCGTCAATTATCAAATATTAGTATTATAATACTGCGCCTGAGCGTTCCACAATTCAAAATATTTTCCGTTTTTATCTGCCAGCAATACATAATGACTGCCGCGCTGTATCAGCTCTCCCTCATTGAATACGGCTATATCATCGCAGAAACGGCAGGAGGATAGCCGGTGCGAGATATAAATGACGGTTTTATCGCCGACGATTTCATTGAATTTCGACTAGATCTCAAACTCCGCGACCGGGTCAAGCGCGGCGGTCGGCTCGTCGAGAACGATAAACGGCGCGTTTTTATACAAGGCTCTGGCAAGCGCGATCTTCTGCGCCTCGCCGCCGGATATTTCCACACCGCTATCTTCGAAGTCCTTATACAGCGGTGTGTCAAGCCCTTTCGGCATAGATGACAAACGCGCCGATAATCCCGCTTTTATCAAGCAGTCCATGGCTTTGTTTTTATCTACATCCACGCTTGCCGCCACATTCTGCCCGAGCGAAAATGAAAACAGCTTGAAATCCTGAAAAACGACCGAGAAGATACGCATATATCCGATGTAATCGTATTTTTTTATGTCGATGCCATTCAAGGTAATTTCACCCTCGGTCGGGTCATATAAACGGCACAGCAGCTTGATCATTGTGGTTTTGCCGCTGCCGTTCATACCAACGACCGCCATTCGCTGACCGGCGTTAAATTTCAGATTGAGGTTTTTAAGCGTATATGTTTCGCTGACGGGATATTTAAATGAAACGTTTTTAAACTCAATTTCATATTCGTTATCACGGCGTTTTTCTACCGGCAGAGAACCTTGATACTTTTTGTTCGGGATGTCGAGAAAATCAAATAAATCTCGCAGATGCGAACAGTAAACAGCGTTATCCGACAACATGAACATCAGACCCTGTACCCCGTCGCCGAGTCTGTTAAACGCGCCTGCATACATGACGATGCTGCCGACTCCGAACGCTCCGAAAAACGATTTCAAAGCCACGAACAAAAACCCTATCGCGTTGCTGATACCGATAATTACGCAAGCGGCGGCTTGATACGCCGACATTTTAAATTCATATTTATCTCCCTCATTATCCTTTTTTTAAAAGCTGGGATAAAACACGGTCAGCGATGAAATTTTGCTTGTATATCCGCAAGTCCTTTGCTTTTTCCGGGGTCATATAAAGACTGCTGCCATAAAACATAAATACGCGGTTAAACCATATCGTATCCTTACACCATTCCTCGAAAATCCTATTTTCTTTAATAAAAGCCCTCGAGTTGCATATCCCGCCGGTTACAATACAAAACAGCAGTACGGCGATCCAAACCGGATTATCTATAACAGTTTGTCCAGCCTTTGATGTAAACAGGGTTATCAGCATGGCGACGGGAACAAAGATATTGATAAACACTTCCACAAGACCGGTTGTTCCCCAAACAAGCTGACCTAAACCGTTGCCGAACATATACAAATCTTCTTCCGCTTTTATACGTTGGTGTCTGATCCCGGCGTTCTCCAAATCCACATAATCCATGGCTATCTGCTTATCGGCGAATATTTTCCCGAAAAAGCTCCACATCTGCGATTCTTTTGCCGAGGATATCCTGTCAATAATGCTCTTAATCAAGGAAGCCGTAAAATTTATCAGTATTACGCAGACGGCATATATAATAATTTTGGCGACATTCCGACCGGATGATATTTCGTCAATAATCTTCGCCGAAAACCAGATGGAAGCAAAAGGCTGGAGCGAGGAAATAAGAGCCAGCAGAGCTTTCCCTTTTATAAGACCGGGACAATATTTTTCAAGCAGATGAAATCCCCGGGAGGTAATCGCTATTCTTTCTTTGATTGACAGCTTTTTACTCATCAAACCCCTCCTCCCCCATGGGATTGTCCCTGTAATATTTCGCCTGCGTTTCAAACAAGGAATAATATCTGCCTTTTTGCTCAAGCAGGCTTTCGTGCGTGCCTTCCTCGCAAACCGAACCGTTTTCAATCAATAAAATACGGTGACAAAAGCGTGTGCTTGCCAATCTGTGCGAGATGAAAACGGCGGATTTTTCATTCATTAAAGTGTGGTAAGTTTCATATAATCTGCTTTCCGAAATGGGGTCGAGCGCGGCGGTCGGCTCATCCAGAATCATCACGTCGGGGCGCATCACGAGGATATCCGCGATGGCGACCCGTTTTTTCTGTCCGCCGCTCAGAAAGTGGACGGGCTTGTCCTGAAATTCCGCGATGTTCAGCTCCCGGATCACATCCTCGACCCGCCTGCGCGCTTCTTC
>DHAH01000024.1:24270-25899 GCA_002397345.1 Clostridiales bacterium UBA4959 | reverse complement strand
AGCCGCAGCGCTTCCATTGCGGCGCGCTGCTCAGCCTCGCGTTTCGATGAACCTTCACCCCGCCCGACTATGTTGCCGTCGAGCCGCGCTTCGACCCCGAAAACGCGCTGATGCGGCGGACCGGACTCGCTTGTCGTAATATATTCCAGCAGCACTCCCCGTTCCACCTGAACCACCTGCTGGAGCTGCGTCTTATAATCTATGGTATTTCCCGACGCCGCCGAACGATCTATCTCGGGCGTCAAAAACGACAGCGCGAACCGCTCCGCCGTTTCCAGCCCGCCATCGAGGTAGAGCGCCGCAAGCAGCGCCTCGAAGGTGTCGGCGAGTATCGAAGGGCGCTTGCCGCCGTGCGACATAACCTCACCGTGACCTAAAGACAGATAATCGCCCAGCTTTATCTGCTGCGCGTATTCGGACAACGCGCGTTCGCATACCGCTTGTGCGCGGATACGTGTCAGCTCGCCCTCCGGAAGATGCGGAAAATTACGGTACAAATAGCCGCTGGCTATATACGACAGCACCGCGTCGCCTAAAAACTCAGCGCGCTCGTTCGACTCGCAGGTCGTGCCCCGCGCTTTCATCTCGTTCGAATAGGACGAATGGGTCAGAGCCAGCCGCAGCAGTTCTTTATCTTTGAAATTATAGCCGATCGCCTTCTCAAGCTCGCCTGTATCCATTTTTTCAATCTCCAAGCTCGTCGCTTGCCGTGACTCGCGCGATTTCGTATATAATACCGGTACCTACGTAATTTATCGCCTGCCGCACGGCGTTTTTTATCGCCGTCGCGTCAGAGCTGCCGTGCGCCTTTATCACCGCTTTTGACAGACCGAGCAGCGGCGCGCCGCCGTATTCGGACGCGCTGAAATCGTCCTTGAGCTGCTTCATGCCGTTCTTCACAAACAGCGCGGACGTTTTAGTGAGCAGGTTTTTATAAAAGATGCCCTTCATGCGCTGCATGATAAAGCCGCCGCAGCCTTCTGTCAGCTTCAGCACTATATTACCCGTGAAGCCGTCGGTGACAAGCACGTCGCAGCAGCCAAACGGCAGCTCTTTGCCCTCCACATTGCCCTTGAAATTGATAAGCGGGTCGCTCTCGAGCAGTTCATAGGCTTCGATGAGCGCTTTTGTGCCTTTTATACGCTCGGCGCCGATATTGAGCAGTCCCACCTCGGGCGAGGGGATACCGAAGATATTGCGCATATAGATCGAACCCATCTGCGCGAACTGTTGATACGATTGGGGCGCAATTTCCACGTTCGCGCCGCAGTCGATCATCAGCGTCGGCTGCCCATAAGGCATTATCGTTGCGATCGCCGATTTTTTCACGCCCTTGACGCGCCGCACGATCAGAGTCGAGCCGGCGTGCAGCGCGCCGGTGTTCCCCGCGGAGACAAACGCGTCGCCTTCGCCGTCTGAGAGCATCTTCAGCCCTATCGCCATTGAAGAATTGTTTTTTTCACGCACAACAGACAGGGGGTTGTCCTCCATTGTAATAACGCTTCCCGCGTGTGCAATACGTAGGTTGTCGCGGTTTATCTCGATATTATTTTCGGCGGCTACGCTTGTGATCGTATCCTCGTCGCCGATCAGCGTGACCTCGCAGTCAAATGTAGACGCGGCAAGCAC
>DHAH01000024.1:21482-24075 GCA_002397345.1 Clostridiales bacterium UBA4959 | reverse complement strand
CGAATAATCTTCGTTCCGGGACTTAGATATATTGTCGTCTGTTTCGGGCAGGTCGCGCTTATAGCCGCACGATTTTTCGCGGCACACGAGCAGTCTTTTCCCCTTTTTAATATACAGCATATTGCCGCAATTGGGGCACTTTTCGCCCGTAGGCTGATCCCACGACACAAAGTCGCAGTCGGGATATTTTTCGCAGCTATAGAACAGGCTGCGGTTCTTGCCGTGGCGCTGGACAAGCTCGCTCCCGCATTTGGGACAGGGAACGCCGATCGTTTTGGCGATTTGTTTTGTATTCTTGCATTCGGGGAAGCGGCTGCACGCGATAAAGTCGCCGTAGCGTCCCCGGCGTTTTACCATTTGAGCGCCGCATTTATCGCAGACTTCGTCGATCGGCTCCGCGGTGTCACTGCCCTTCTCGGCAGGCTTGCCGTCGCGGTCGAGCGGTTTGGTATTCTTGCACTCGGGATAGCCCGGGCAGGCGGCAAATTTGCCGTACCGCCCGTTTTTTATTATCATTCGTCTGCCGCACTTATCGCAGAGGATGTCGGTTTCTTCGACGGGGAGGTTTATGTCGTCCTTTGATATAGTGGCTTCCGCTTTTTTCAGACTGCTGTCAAATCCGGTGTAAAAAGCGCCCAGCACGTCGGTGATATCCGATTTGCCGTTTTCTATACCGTCCAGTTCTTCCTCCATATGCGCGGTGAAAGCGTAGTCAACGACATCGGGAAAGCTGTCCACCATTATCTTAGTCGTCACCTCGCCCAGCGGCGTGGGGACAAGCGACTTGCCGTCGCGTTTTACATAGCCGCGCGTGATGATGGTCGTTATAATCGGCGTGTAGGTGCTGGGGCGCCCGATCCCCTTGTCTTTGAGGAATTTTATCAGCGAACCTTCTGTAAAACGCGGGGGCGGTTCGGTAAAATGCTGATTCGGCTTCACAGCTTCGGCTTCGGGTTTATCGCCTTCGGTCAGTTCTGGCAGTTTTGTCTTTTCACCTGTTAATTCTTCTTTTTCTTCTTTATCGTCTTTTTCATCTTTTTCGTCTTTATCGTCGGAATCACCGTAAACAGCGAGATAACCGTTGAACTTTACCGTATATCCGTTGGCGCGGAAAATATGACCGGCACATTCAAGCTCCGCCGCGACGGTATCCAGCTCTGCCGACGCCATCTGGCTCGCGACAAAACGGCTCCAAATCAGCTTGTACAACTTAAACTGCTCGGCGGTGAGCTGCTTTTTAATCGATTCCGGAGTGAGCGTGAGATCGGCGGGCCGGATCGCTTCATGCGCGTCCTGCGCGGAAGCGTCGGTTTTATACGTACGCGGGGTGCCGGGGTAATATTTGTCGCCGTATTCTTCCTTGATATATTTTTGCGCCGCCTCTGCCGCTTCGCTTGAAACACGCATCGAGTCGGTACGCATATAGGTGATCAGACCGTGCGATCCACCGCCCGAGCCGCCGAGATTTACGCCTTCATACAGTTCCTGCGCGATACGCATAATACGCTGCGACTGGAAGCCGAGCTTTTTGGACGCTTCTTGAAGCAATGTGGATGTAGTAAAGGGCGGCGACGGGTTTTTGAGCCGCACCGCTTTTTTAACGGAAGTGACGATAAACGGCTTGCCGCTTACATCGTCTACGATAATTTGCGCCGACGCGCCGTCGTGCAGCTCGATACGGTCAACCTGACCGCTCTCGTTCTTGTTGCCGTAATATTTTGCGCGGAAGCGTTTTTTGCCTTGTATGAGCAACGCTTCGATAGTCCAATATTCCTCCGGCTTAAACGCGCGGATTTCTTCCTCGCGCTCGACTATAATGCGTGTAGCCACCGACTGCACGCGTCCGGCGGACAGTCCGCTGCGCACGGTTTTCCATAAAAACGGGCTTAATTTATAGCCCACAATACGGTCGAGTATGCGGCGCGCCTGTTGTGAGTTGACGAGATTCATATCAATAGCGCGCGGAGATTTAAAGCTGTTTTTCACCGCCGTTTTGGTCAGCTCGTTAAACGTCACGCGGCGGATTTTTTCGTCGGGAACGCCCAAAGCTACCGCGAGGTGCCATGAAATAGCTTCACCTTCGCGGTCAGGGTCGGCCGCAAGGAATACTTTGTCCGCCGACTTAGCTTCTTTTTTCAGTTCGCGGATCAGGTCGCCCTTGCCGCGGATATTGATGTAATGTGCCGCGAAGTTGTTCTCGATATCCACGCCGAGCGTAGATTTTGGCAGGTCGCGGACATGCCCGTTGGACGCAACGATTTTATAACCGCTGCCGAGAAAACCTTTTATTGTGTTCGCCTTGTGCGGCGACTCGATGATAACGAGATTAGCAGGCATTTCGCCCGTGTCCTCCGTGTTTAAGTTATATTTATTGGTGCGGTACCGCGGACTCCGCGGTACCGGGTGAATATTTTATATTATGGATCCGCCGGTCGAATGCCCGGTTTATACTTAAATTCGATTATAAACTTGATAATAATCCGCGCCAAAAGCTTGAATATATGGGTTTTGATACGGATTTTTTCATTAGCTATCGAATTTTAGTATTATACTTAAATTAGATTATAAACTTGGTAAAAATCCGCGCCAAAAG
>DHAH01000024.1:20782-21309 GCA_002397345.1 Clostridiales bacterium UBA4959 | reverse complement strand
ATTAGCTATCGAATTTTAGTATTGTATACATTCACACCATATGAAGGTTATTATAGGTTATAATGATTAAAATATCTTTACAATGCCGAAAACTTTTTAATCTTCAATTGTCAACCGCAATAACGCCGCCCGTGCGTATGTATTTGTTTCCGCCTATAAAACGGATCGCGCGTTTTATCTCAAGCAGCGTCAGCGCTGTGATAATTTCGCTCATAGTCAGCCCCGAGGGCAGCAGTTCATCGGCGCAAACCGCGCTGTTGCTCGGTATCAGCTTGTAGACCGCGCGTTCGGTTTCGCCGAGCGTACTTTCGTCGAACGTGGGAGTCGCTTTACGCTCGCTGCGGTCGGCAAGATCTTCCGTTGACGCGTCGCCCACCTGAGCCACGTGGCTCTTGCGCTGTTTATAAACGCTTTTCTGCGCTGTGACGGTATCGTCAAGCAAGGCGCTATTATTTTCCGATTCGGATTTTGCTTGAATTTTTGCTTTTTCAACGAATGCGCGTCTTTTCTTCTCGGTCACACCCACG
>DHAH01000024.1:18358-20564 GCA_002397345.1 Clostridiales bacterium UBA4959 | reverse complement strand
CGATATCCGACGCCCTCGTTATTATGCGCGCGCCATCGGAGATCAGCCTGTTGACGCCAGCCGAATTCTTTTCGCCCACCTTGCCGGGCAGCGCGAACAAGTCGCGTCCCTGCGTCAGGGCTTGCCGCGCGGTGAGCATCGCGCCGCTTTGCTCCGAGCATTCGATAACCAGCGTTCCGTCGGAAAGCCCGCTGATAATGCGGTTTCGCACCGGGAAGTTGCGTCCCTCCGGCGGTGTGCCGGGTTTATATTCAGATAATATCAACCCGTTTTTGGCGATTTCGTCGTATAACGCGCGATGCTCCGCGGGATAGATGCGGTCGATGCCGCAGCCGAGCACAGCCACGGTGAACCCGCCCGCGTCGAGCGCGCCGCGATGGCAGATGCCGTCCACACCCCGCGCCATACCGCTGATTATCATCGCCCCCGCTCTTGACAGGTCGTAGGAAAGCGTGTAAGCATTGTTGCGCCCGTATTCGCTCATATCGCGCGTGCCAACCGCCGCGACGCAGGCATAATTGTCAAGCGCCGGTATTATGCCCCTGCAATAAAGCAGCAGCGGCTTGCGGGGGATTTCGAACAGCTTCTTCGGATACGCTTTATGCAGCGGTGTAAGCAGTTTTATGCCTTCGTTGCGGCACTGCGCCAATATCGCTTCGGCTTCTTCGGTCGATTTGTCCGACAGCCGGTCGAGCGGCGTGCCGGTTACGCCCGCGTCCGCCAGTTCGGCACGGCTTGCACCGTAAACAGCGGCGGCGTTGTAATCGAAATGGGGTAGCAGTGTGTCATAGGCGTCCGAACCCGCGCCGCATGCAAGGCTCAACCATATATAACAGACAAGCAGCTCCCGTTTGGCGTCGTTTGAGTCAGCCATATCGGCGTCCCTCTCTCCTGTGATATAATATATCGTGGGTAGTAAATTTATTCGTGTGAATCATGAACGGATAAATCCGCTTTTACTCTGCTCATTTGCCACATGAAAATCGAAGCGGCGACAGCGGCGTTGAGCGACTCCGCGCCGCTCATTATGGGGATCGTGACCGTCGAATTCGCGGCGGCTATAATTTCGGGGCTGATCCCATGCCCCTCGTTGCCGATAATGATATAAAGCGGCGTATTGTCTTTGAGCGGGAACAGCTCGTCTATTTTATACTCCGCGTCAAGCGTAGCCGCATAAACAAGCACGCCCTGCGTCCGCAGCGCCGTCACCGATTCCGCGAGCCGTTCCGCACGCGTTATTTTTTGACGGAACAGCGCGCCCATGGATGCTCTCACCGTGCGGGGATTGTATATATCCGCGCAGCCCTGACCGATAACCAGCTCGTCCACGCCGAATGCAGCCGCAGTGCGGATGATTGTTCCGAGGTTGCCCGGGTCGCTTACCGCGTCGAGGATAAGCGCGCGCCGAGGGGGTCTTTCGTCAGCGTTATTATATATTGTAATATTTTTATGCAGTTTGTCAAGATGCCTGACCGTACAAATTATGCCCTGCGGCGCTTTTTCGGTTGAAATCCGCTCAAAAACGCTGTCCGAAACAATATTTATCGATTCTTCGGATAATTTATTAAGCAGCGTTTCAGTATCCGGTTCATCAGCCGCTCCCTGCGTTACGAAAATATGCGCTATTTCCGCTTTGGCAGCCAGAGCTTCACGAAGCAGCTTGACACCCTCGCATAAAAACAGACCGTTCCCGTCGCGGTATTTCTTATCAGTCAATGACGCCGTCTCCGCGATTATTCGATTGGAACGCGAGGTTATGATGTTGTAATGTTTATCCATATAACGACGTAAACCCGGAGATATTCCGGGTTTAGCAATATTTTATAAAATATTTTTCGCGATTATCTCGCGGCTGCGGCTTTCGCCTTGTCCGCTATCACCGCGAACGCATCTTTGTCGCTTACCGCCAGCTCGGCGAGCATCTTGCGGTTAAGGTCGATGCCGGCGAGCCTCAGCCCGTGTATAAGCGTGGAATAATTCATGCCGCAGACCTTCGCTTGTGCGGAGATACGTGTGATCCACAGCGAACGGAAATCGCGCTTGCGCAGCTTTCTGCCCGTGAACGCATAGTTGCCGCTCTTCATGACGGCTTGCTTCGCCATCTTGAAATGCTTTGATTTAGCGCCCCAATAGCCCTTAGCGAGCTTGAGCGTTTTGTTTCTTCTCTTGCGCGTCATCATTGCGCCTTTAACTCTTGCCATTTTAT
>DHAH01000024.1:14466-18223 GCA_002397345.1 Clostridiales bacterium UBA4959 | reverse complement strand
GTCATCATTGCGCCTTTAACTCTTGCCATTTTATGTTATCCTCCGGTAATCAATAATTAGCGCGCGGCTTATGCGCGGGGCAGCATCTTGCGGACAGTGGGCGCCATAGCCTCGCTGAGATAGCCGCCTTTGCGGAGCTGTCTCTTGCGTTTAGGCGACTTAAGTCCAAGCTTGTGGCGGCGATTTTGACCGCTGTGCTTTACAAGACCGCTCTTTGTAATCGTAAATCTTTTGGAAGTAGCGCGGTGTGTCTTAATTTTTCCCATTTTTCAGATTCTCCAATTCTACGGCTGAGCGCTTTTAAAAAACGCCGCCTGTTTTCTTTCCGTATGTGCGTTATTAACGATATTATTATTTCTGTTCTTTGACCGGTTCATCGCCGTCGGTTTGACGGGAAGCGCCGTCCTCTACAGGTTTTGCCGCAGGTTTAGGAGCGGTTTTCACCGTGCTCTTGATCGGGGCGAGGAACATGATCATCTGTCTGCCTTCCATCAGCGGCATCTTTTCGATGGTACCGAATTCGGCGCAGTGTTCAGCGAATTTGGCAAGCAGATCGCGTCCGATCTCCTGGTGCGCCATCTGACGTCCGCGAAATTTCACCAATACCTTGACCTTGTTGCCTTCGCTGAGGAATCGGCGGGCATGGTTGCCTTTGGTATTGAAATCGTTGACATCGATTAGGCAGGTGAGCTGGATTTCCTTGATTTCTATGACCTGCTGCTTTTTTTTTGTTTCCTTGTCCTTCTTGTCGCGCTCGAACCTGAATCTGCCATAATCCATCATGCGGCAGACGGGGGGATCGGCTTGCTGTGCGATCAGCACAAGATCCAGCCCCCTGTCATATGCGCTGTTAAGCGCGGCTGCATATGGGATAAGTCCGAGCTGCTCGCCGTCTGGTCCGACGACACGCAAAACTTTCGAACTGGGTATCTTAAGCCCACTCCCTATCTCTTCGTTGACAAGATGTTCCTTGGAATTGTTGTTCTTAATTGTAAAAACACCCCCGGTATATAATATATTAAAATCTGAACAAAATAAAAAACGGAGCGCAATCAGCTCTCCGCAGACGCAAAGCAAGCGTTTCCCCGACTGTTGCCGAGGCTCTTTTTCAATGCTTTGCCATGTCTTTTAGGTCAAATCCGCATAGCGTATTCGACCATATTAACCTGCGCGGTCATGCCCCGCAAGGTGAGAACGGAGATCGTCCTGCTTTATTTTTTAATATTATATCACAATCGAGCCGTGTTGTCAATATAATTATTTTATAAAGCAAAAAAATCGCAAATTTCGATGTTGCAAATTGTGACCAAATGTTTTATAATATAGTTGACTATTATCATCTGGAGGAAATTATGGAATACGGTCTTCAATTATACAGCATCCGCGATATAACCGATAAGCAGATGGAGTACTCGCTGCATAAGGTCGCGGAGATGGGCTATTCGTTCGTAGAATTCGCGGGCTTTTTCGGTATACCCGCCGCGAAGATCAAAGAGATGCTCGCGTCCGCGGGGCTGCGCGTTTCCGGTACGCACACCGGATGGCAGGAGGTGGCGCACGATTTTGAAAAAACCGTCGCGTATCATACCGAGATCGGCAATAAAAACATTATCATCCCCGGCGCAGATCTTTCTGATAAACAGAAGGTCGACGATTTCATCGATATGGTGAACGAATTCGGCCCGAAGCTCGCCGAACGCGGGATTACGCTGCATTTTCACAACCACTCCGGCGAGTTCAAGCCAAACAAAGACGGTCAGATCGTGCACGAGGAACTGGAGCGCCGCACAAATATTTTCTTCGAGCTTGACACTTATTGGGTTTACAACGCCGAGCTCGATCCTATCGCGCTCATGGAGCGGCTTGCCCCGCGCGTACGCGTCATCCACCTCAAGGACGGCAACGAAAAGGGCGAGGGCTTCGCGTTGGGCGAGGGCAGCGCACCCGTGAAAGCCGTGCGCGAAAAGGCTATAGCGCTGGGTATGGAAATGGTCGTCGAAAGCGAAACGCTTAAACCCGACGGACTGTCCGAGGTTAAGCGCTGCATCGATTTCCTGAAAACGCTCAATTAACCACGGGACGCGCCCGCCGTTAAATTGACGATAGCGCGCTGTAATATTAAAATTCGATAGTCAATGAAAAAAAATCCGCGTCAAAACTCATAAATTCAAGCTTTGGGCGCGGATTTTTATCGGGTTTATAATCGAATTTAAGTATAAACATTGCGTTGTAAAGAATCATGCCCGCCGCACCGTTGGCAGCGTTTTTTACCGAGCTGTCAAAAGAAAATGGCATCTCATAATCTTTTCATCCCAATTTCTAAATATTACATATGAAAGGGAATGTTACTTACCATGAAAACATGCAACAATTGCGGCGCGCAGGTGCCGGACGAAAAAAAGTTCTGCGGCGCGTGCGGTTATAAATTTACTGCCGATGAAACCAACAGCGGCGGTACGCAATCGCAGTCGCAAAATTACAACTACAGTCAGCAAAACGGGCAGCAGAATAAATCCGGCGGCGACTTCGCGAGCAAGGCAAACGCCGCGTTCAACTCCGGCGCCGACCACACAGCCGAATTCGACCCGCAGGATATCGCCGCCAACAAAATCTATGGGATTCTCGCTTGCTTCGGGATTCTGTTCTTCATCCCGCTTGTCGCCGCGCCTCAGTCGAAATACGGTAAATTTTTCGCCAATCAGGGACTCCTGCTTCTTCTTGCTTCGTTTGTCTGCGGGATCGCCGTAGGCATCGTAAACGCTATATTCGCCTTCCTGTGGTTTATTTTCTTTGTCGGTTCGCTGATCAGCTTTATAATCGGGCTTATCCCCTTTGTGCTGTTCATCATACTGCTCATCAACGCCGCCAACGGGCGCGCTAAAGAGCTCCCCTTCATCGGCGGTATAACCATAATAAAATAAAACCGGTTTAAATAAATACAGGGCAGGGGTTTATCCCCGCCCTGTATTTATTTATCTGTATTGTTTGGTTTTTGTTTAATTCCCAGAAAGCCCAGTAAACGAATATCTTTCACGCCGAGATAATAGCCGGCTGCGCTGGCGAGCAGCGCGGGCAACAGGATAAGTATAAACGCAACAGGGTTATACGGCGCATACAGGCTTATGAGCCCCATATACATCGCCTGGATGAACATAGCGAACATTCGGCTGATCATGTACATATTAAACGCCCATTCGGGTTTGACCACCTCTACAGCGGCGTTCCGCAGCGCGGCTTTGTCTGCTATGTTAAAATAACCGATGAGGAGCGTCACGGCAAGCAGGATGTTCACCGCGTTGGCGCACAGCGACATATACAGCCCCTTGAGCGGCATATATTTCATGCGCCCGTGATCGACCCGGACTCTTTCTTTCGAGCCGTATTCCCACGTCATCATGTAGAGCAGCGCCATGTAAAACAACACGGCAAAAACGCTGGTGATAAGCAACAGGGTATCGTTGTTCGTCGTCGCCATTGCGAGCACCATGCCGAACATCATCATCCCGAGCTGATTCACCATCATTTTAAAAATCAGGTATGAATTTTCTTTTATAAATTTAAACATTTTTCCGTGCAGCCCGCCCGCTTGTTTTATTCACAGTTTTCCTGCTTTATTATACCATTAAAAATGTTAATAAAGCAACAGAATAGTGAAAACGTTTGTTTCGGTTATAGTAAACACACGCGGATAATCCGTGTGCGTACACAGCGTCCCGGTAATTTCCGACCATAAACCGCAACCGTTAATTATCAATTG
>DHAH01000024.1:13895-14314 GCA_002397345.1 Clostridiales bacterium UBA4959 | reverse complement strand
TATCAATTGTCAATTGTCAATTTATTTGTCAATTGTCAATTTATTAAGTGGATTGTCTTCGACGGCCTGTTCCATCGCCTTGTCGCTGACATGTGTGTAAATCTGCGTTGTCGAAAGCTGTTCGTGTCCCAGAATGTCTTTGAGCACACGAATATCGACCTTTCCCGTTTGATACATCAGCGTCGCCGCCGTATGTCGAAGTTTATGGGTTGACAGGTGCTTGCTTTCAAGCCCCGCTTCTTCAAGGTAACGGTAGACGAGCCACTGCACTGTCTTACGGCTGATGCGCTTGTGCCGCGACGAAAGAAAGAGCGCGTCTTTTGAATCGGGCTTGACCTGCGTATCGGCTGCGCGTATGCGCATATATGCGTCGAGCGCCGACCGGCAGGCGTCGTTGAGATATACAATGCGCTCCTTGT
>DHAH01000024.1:13373-13803 GCA_002397345.1 Clostridiales bacterium UBA4959 | reverse complement strand
GAGATATACAATGCGCTCCTTGTTTCCTTTACCCAGCACGCGCACCGATTTCATCTCGGGCGTGAAGTCGGAGAGATTCAGCCCCACCAGCTCCGCGAGCCGCAGCCCGCAATTTAAAAACAGCGTGAGGATGGCAAAATCGCGCTCGCATGTTTCGGGCGTATTTTCACCCTTGGCGGCGCTGAGCAGCGTTCTGCTCTCCTCCAGCGAGAGGAATTTTGGCAGCGGTTGTTTGATTTTGGGGCTGTCGATGTCCTTTGCGATATTTTCTGGAACCAGTTTTTCTCTCGCCAGATATTTGTAGAACGAACGCAGTGTTGTAAGTTTGCGCGCCCGCGTCCGCGCGGTATTAACGCGCTCGGTAGCGGTGAAATACAGGAAGTCAATTATGTCGGGACGTTTGATCTCTTTTATAAAATCATAATCAGCC
>DHAH01000024.1:11692-13211 GCA_002397345.1 Clostridiales bacterium UBA4959 | reverse complement strand
TCGGCAGCGTATCGAACTCGTCGCCGACCGTGGGCAGTCCATGCTTTTTGGCTATTAAATATCGGAAAAACAACGTCAGATCGAACACATACTGTTCAGCGGTGGCTTTGGAACGCCCCTGTGTCACCGTCAGATATTTAACAAAATCATTTATCGGCACGCAATCGGACATAGCATGTCACGCCCCTTTCGTTTTTTTAGAATCTTCTCCCGCAGCAGCGTCAGCGTTAATTTCCGCGCCTTCGGCATATGACGCGGTTTCGACCGGCAGCTTTTTTTTTGCAAGTCTGCTTTCCGACCAATCTTTTATCAGCGCGTAGATGACGGCGAACGCCGGTACGCCCAAAAACAACCCCGGTATACCGAATATGCCGCCCATTACTATAACGGAAGTGATGATGTAAACAGACGCCAGTCCTGTTTTTCCGCCCACTATATACGGCTCGATGAAGTTGCAGTCGAGCTGCTGTATAACGATTATCAGCAGCACAAACCACAGCGCCTTGATAGGATTGACGATAAAAATAATTATCGAGCCGGGCACCGCGCCTAAAAACGGGCCGAGGAAAGGTATGACGTTTGTAACGCCCACAAGCAGTCCGATAAGCGGTGCGTAGGGTATGCGGAAGATGAACATCAAGATTGTGCAGAGTATACCGATCACCAGCGCGTCGATGAGCTTTCCTGTCACATATTCCGAGAAAGTCAGTGCGGTAATGCGCCCGATCTTTGTAATAATAAAGGCAACCCTGCGGGGCAGCAGCGCGGTTATAAATTTATTAACCTGTGCCAGCAGCTTTTCATACGAAGAGAGCAGATACGCCGAAATTACCAAACCCAATGTGATGTTTTTAACCTCGGTCATAAACGCGCCGAGAAAATCCAGTATCTTCGGCATTGCGTTGCTCATGATTTCTATGGCGCCGGCAAGCGCCTTGTTAATCGACGCGGCAAGGTCAACCGTCAGACGGTTTGCCCGGATCTGTTTTACGATATTGAAGATTTTATTGCCGCGCGCCTGTTCCACAGTCAACACGAGCGGGTTTTCCATTGTGTCTATCGACTTTAAATCTTCTACGGAATACTTCGGCATATTATTGGGAGATATGGGCAGGTCAAAATCCGCCGATATATCGCTGAAAGGCATGTTCTCTAAAAAGTTGTCCAGCCAGCGCTGTGCCGAACGCAGATATTTGGGCGCGACACTCACAAGCTCGGTATATGACTGTTTGACCTGCGGGACGACAACCAGCGCAAAACCGGTCAGCGAGGCGATTATCAGCATATATGTGAGCGCCAGCGCACAGCCGCGCTTAAAACGGCTGTTGCGGTGTGTGCGGCTGCGCACGCGCCATATAAATCTCCCTATCTGTTTGGGAAGTTTAAACGACGGGGCGTGCGGCTTGCGGTCGAGGAAGCTAAACAGGCGGGTTTCAAAAAAATGCAGGGGCGCATAGATGATTCCCGCAAGAAATATACCGTAGCCTATAGGCTTCAATATATTCCACAGCCAAAAAAA
>DHAH01000024.1:6620-11589 GCA_002397345.1 Clostridiales bacterium UBA4959 | reverse complement strand
ATATTCCACAGCCAAAAAAATACGCCGACAACCGAGCCGAGGTTGAACACCGCCACGGCAAACAGGCTGATTATCAGCGCGCAAATCAGGGCATATACGGCGATGGTGAAATATTTCTTGTTATGCGGCTCAAGTTGCATCGCCGTCACCGCTTTCATCGATCGATTCGCCGCCGACGCTTTCGGGGCTTGCGCCGCCGTAATACGCCTCGGTCGGGACCGGCAGTCCGCGCCGTTTAAGACGCTTCTCCAAGCCCTGTTTTACCAATGTATACAGCACCGCGAACAGCGGTACGCCGATGAACAACCCGGCGGCGCCGAAAAATCCGCTCATAACTATTATCGCAACTATAACCCATAGCGAGTCAAGCCCGGTAGCGTTGCCGAGTATGCGGGGACCGATGACAATGTTGTTTATCTGCTGTATTAAGATGAACAGTAATAAAAACCACAGCGTTTTGCCCGGATCGGCGATAAAAACAATAAACGCGCTGAGGATCCCGCCGATGAACGGCCCGAAAAACGGGATAATTTGTGTCACGCCGATAATAACGCTTGCCAGAGGGTAATAAGGTATGTCGAAAAATCCGAGTACGACGAAGGTCATTATCGCCATAATAAGCGATTCGATAAGCTTACCTACTATAAAACCACCGAAAGTACGGTCGGTGCTGCGCAGCAGATCCATAATCTTATCGATTTGCTTTTGCTCAAATCCCGCATACAGCAGCTTTTTCGCCTGTGCGGTGAGCTTTTCTTTCCATAATATTAAATATACCGATATAATCATGCCCATCGCGATGTTTTTAATCTGCGTCACCACATCGCCAAGAAATCCGACGATAAATGATGTACCGCTGATAACATTGTCGAAAGAACCGGTGACAAACTGCTTCAACTTTTCGCCGAGATTGTTTAAATTCGCGTATTCCAGCAGCTTTTTATATTGATCGGCAAAAATTTTTGACTCTGTCGACTGCTTTTCCAGCCACCGTTGAAGCGTGGTTATATAACCGCCGACGCGCGATTGCAGATCGTTATAGCTCGCCACTATCTGCGGCGCGATGAACAGCGTGAAGATCACTACGACCAAAATGACGCTCAGGTAGGTGAACATAACCGCCATCACCTTTTTAATCCGAACTTTTGGAAACGCGTGATCGCGCAGATATTTATACAAAGGGAACAAAATGTACGCAAAGAGAAAACCCCATATCACCGGCGCGAGCACTCCTATGGCAAAATCGAGAGCTTGTTTTACCGCGCTTAAATTGATGAACAGGCAGATAACGGTGATGATTACAAAAGCGGTCGCGCAGGCATAAACAGCGACCGTATTATATTTTTTGTTCCAAAAAATTTTCATAATTATATATATTGTTTTTATTTATTTCATTTTAGACTATATTGCTATAATTGTCAAGTATACGGCTTTGTTTTAACGCTTTGTCCACTAATACTTAATTAAACCGCGTATAATCGCGCGCGCGAACGTAAACAATAACACAGGACACAATGGTTAAATCAACTTCGCAGGTTAACCTGAACCCGAACAAAATATGAAAGCGAGGATGTATAAAACAATCCATGACTCTCACCCAAAAAGAAACAATGCTGCTTGAAGACATGAAAAAGCAGGAAAAATTGTGTGTCGACAAGTATAACAAAGGCGCGGAATGCGCCGTCGGCCCCAAGCTTCAGACACTGTTCAAACAGCTCTCGCAGAACGAGTCCCAGCATTTAAACTCCATCACACAGCTCATCGGCGGCACTGTGCCGTCCGTATCGGGCGGCGGAACATCGTTCGGTTCATCTGATTATAAAAATGACTGCCCCACCGCATCCAAGGAACAGAGCCAATATCTCTGCTCCGACGCTCTTGCCATGGAAAAGCACGCCTCCGCCGTCTACAACACCGGCATATTCGAGATGTGCCAGCCTGAAGTTCGCAATGTGCTCAACCATATCCAAAAAGAAGAACAGGAACACGGCGAACATCTCTTCCGCTATATGTCCGACAACGGCATGTATTGATATAATCAGCAGCCAATAACTCACAATCGTCAAATGAACCCGGATGCTTTAATGTATCCGGGTTTATTTTCGCCATTTTTTAGGTAATCAACGCAAAATAATTTTCCATAACAAGAAATTCGTACATATTGTATGAATTATGCATTACTAATAATTACGATTTTATTACAAATGCATAATTTCTATTGCGATCGATCTTGCGCCGTGTTATCATACATGTGCGGTGCAAGAGAAACGGTCAGACATGCTGACTGTAATGCGCCAAATATATTATTCCACATAGGAGGAATATAAAACATGTCACTTGTGAAGCGTTTTATTAAACGCGCAGGCACACTCGCGCTCGCGGTCATGATCGCAGCCGGGGTGATGCTGTCCGCATCGGCAAAATCATTCGCCGACGTCGGAAACACGCACTCATACGCGGAACAGATCGGTATTCTGTCCGACATGGGTGTCATCGTCGGTACCGGCGTCAACGCCGACGGTAAAGCCGAATTCTCCCCCGACCAGAAGGTGACTCGTGAACAGATGGCTCTGCTGATGTTCAGATTCATGCTCAACCGCAGCTCCGCGGGCACGGTCAACACCTCCCCCTTCAAGGATCTCCGCGACGACACCTACAGCGGTGCCATTTCGTGGGCAAACGCAGCCGGTTACATACTCGGCACGGGAGCGAACACCTTTAATCCCGCCGGCGGCATAACACTCCGCGATTGCATGACCCTGATCGTTCGCGCGCTGGGCTACGGCAGCCCCGCCATGGACAAGGGTTATCCCTGGACTTACATCACCACCGGCGTTAAGCTCGGTCTTGATAAAGGTCTGGACGACGTCTTATACACAGACGAGCTGACACGCGGACAGGTCGCCGCGATGTTCTACAACGCGCTGACCGCCGACTATCTGATCCAGATCAACAATGGCGGACTTCCGTTCATTAAAACAAGCACAGTCATTGAAGAAGTTTATGGCTATACCATTTCTAAATCCGTGCTGACCGCCACCAACAACTACTCGCTGACCGGCGCGCCGGTCGTGAAGAACGGTTATGTCTCCTTCACCGATGATAATAACCGCACCCTGATCGTCAGCTTTGCCCAGACCGGTCTTTCCGGCACAGCCGATCAGTGGCTGGGTCATGGCGTCAAGCTGGTTTATAAGAACTACAACGGCAGCATCACCGTACTCGGCGCGTTTGACAGCGGCAAAACCGTCGCGGTCGACACCGCTAAAGTTTCGGACAACGCTTCCTATGTGACTATCGACGGCGTCAACTATAATATAGTCCCCGTCAATTCCGACAAACTTTCCACCAATGCGAACGAGCTGCTCGTTTACGCTTATGACGCAGACGCAACCCTGACGCAGGTTAAGACAAACAAAGAGCTCGCCGCGCTCCTCGGCTTCAACAATATCGTGCTTCAGTACGATAATAAAAATTCCGAGACAGCCGACCGCGCTATTGTAACCTCATACTCCTTCGGCAAGCTTGCCATCAACGCTGACGGCAAGTACAACATCGCCGGCGATCTGAAGGCTGCAGAGCTGACAGGCGGTCTGAACAACGCCGTAGGCGCCGTTGACGGCAACTATGTGCTGTACTACTTCAACCCCGTCACAAAGTCTCTCCACATCGCCGAGAAGCTCTCGCCCACCGACTTCGCTTATGTCACCGAGCTGACCGCAAATTATGCTGTCATAGGCGGCACAAAGTACACCTTCGGCTGCGCGGCCGCGGGTGTGGACGGTAACGCCATCAAAGCACAGCTCGCCGCGGGCAAGCTGGTCAGCATCGTCGCAAAGAACGACATGATCCTCGCCGTTATCGGCACCACCGCCGAGAAGGTTGAGTCCACCTACCTCGTAGCGAACACCTCCACTGTTCCCGTATACATTGACGGCACCGTTTACTATGCGCTGACCGCCAACATAAACGGATCCCAGATTTCCATCATCAACAGACGCCCCGACGTCACAGCCGGCAGTGTCTACAGATATGTGAAGAACACAAACGGCATCTACACCCTGATCGCCTCGAATGAAGCCGGCTTCGCGCAGGGCGACGACATCAAGCTCGTCGACACATTCTCGGACGATATCTCTCTTACCATCAAGAACAACGGCAGCTATAAACTCGACAACATCCGTTTCATCACCGACGCGAACTCCACGATCATCGCTAAAAACGGCAACGTCTTCTCTGTGAAGTCCGGCCTGTTCGGCTCCGAGATCAAGCTTGCCAAAGGCGCAACCGTGACCGCGATATTCAAGAATGAGATTGGCGCGGTTAAGACACTCCGTTACATGTACATCTCCGACGGCAGCCTCGGCGAAACCGATTCTTCCACCTCTTATGTACACGTTATCGGCGCGACCGGCACCGTCTATGTTGACGGCACCGTCTACACCGTTTACAGTGTGTTCAACTTCGCTACCGGCGCAGCCGAAAGCCGCAACTCGCTTTCGCCCGATCTTAAGGCTGGCAGCGACTACGCGCTCGGCGCAAACGGCCTGATCCTCGACATCGGCGGCACGAACGTCACCACCGGTAAGATCAACGGCTACACCTCCGGCACCGTGACCATCGACAACAAGGTCTACGCAATTGCGTCCGGCACTTCTGTCAAGGTCCTCAAAGCCGACAGAACCGTCGCCGACGCTTCGATCGAATCTCTGCTCGGTCAGACAGTCGAATTCGTCGCCAACGGCAACAATGTCAAGGTTATATTCCTCGACACCACCATCGGCGGCTAATAAAAAGCACAGGGAATCTGCGCGGGGGTGTTACAACACCTCCGCGCCCCTTTTATAATAAGAGTTTAAACAGTGCAGCCAATCAATCCTTAATTGGCTGCACTGTTATATTTCGTTATTTGTTTGCGGGGGGCCCGGGGGGACATCTTATGTTTTCCCCCCCCCCCCACCCCCCCCCC
>DHAH01000024.1:5328-6547 GCA_002397345.1 Clostridiales bacterium UBA4959 | reverse complement strand
GACATCTTATGTCCCCCCGGCGTTCTTCGTTTCCCTGTTTCTCCGTTTCTCCGTTATCCTACCACCAGCAGTCGTCCCAGCGCCTTATTTTCCAGCGCGTTCAATACCGCGGGCAGCATCCGCTCAAAAGCGCGGACATTGTAATCGACGTCGCCGCAGCAGAGCCGCGCGGCGACTTTTTTAAGCATCGACGCGCGCTCGTCGGCTTCGAACGAAAGCAGCAGCTTTTGCGCGATGTCAATATCGTCGTCGTTCAGCGCCAGTGTGCCGTGCTCTTTTTTAAGATAATCCGCGAACACGGCGTTGAGTATAGCCAGCGTGTAGATATTTACCAGCGCTGAATCGTAACCCTCTCCGCACGAATCGCAGAACTGTTTATACAGCGACGCAATGGCGAGCTGCCCGAAATCGCGGCAGAATTTATTCTCCGCGCACAGATTTTGCAGATAATTTTTCAGATAATATATCCCCTGCGCGCCTGTCACGGGCAGTGCCAGAGGATAATCAAGCAGCGTGTCTTTTTTATTTTTGTTTTTACTTCCCTTTTTCTGCTCGCCCTTCTTCGGCTCAGCCACACTAAGCCGGTGAGGTTTGAATTTTATATCATAACAGCGCAGCATTTCGGGTATGGCGGTTTCGAGCGCGTTGTTATACTCGTAATTGGGAAGGCTGATCCTTGTCCGCTTCGCTTTGACCAGCAGGCTTGTCGTTTCAAGCACCAGCCGCTTCAGCGCCGACACTCCGCGGATGTATAGTTCATCCGCGCGTGTGGTTTTGATTATCTCCAGCGCCGTCACGTGGCTGTCCTGCGAAAGCAGATACGCGTCGATTGCGTATGAAAGCGCCAGCGCCAGTTCCGACGCGGTTTCGGTCATAACGGACGTGGATTCGCCCTCGGTATACATGGAAATAAGTTGTCCAAGCTGCGAATACAGACCGTAGCGCATCGACTGGAACTCTTCCTCAGTCATAGCGCCGCAACGGTGCGCCTCCTCTGCCAAAGAGTTAAGATACGCGTTGTTTTTAATGTTTTTCGGATCAAGTTCGGGTAATCGGGGTTCAATTCCATTCATTTAGCGTCACCCCCAAGTCTATCTGGATAGGAATCGTAGTTATCGTAACGATCAAGAACCGTGCTTGTGCGCCCTTCTTTTATATAACGGAGCAGCGTTTCCAGATCGCGGCCGGCAAGCAGCTCTATCGAGCCGTGACAGGGTCC
>DHAH01000024.1:4000-5225 GCA_002397345.1 Clostridiales bacterium UBA4959 | reverse complement strand
CGAGCCGTGACAGGGTCCCTCGAAATATGTAAACATAGCCCCGACGAGGTCATTATCGGAAATGGCGTCGCGCGACTCTGTTTTAAAATAATAAAAAATATCGAGTAACTCTCCGAGCGACTCGGCATAATTTGAGGCGTTGAGATATGAAGATGTGCAAAACTTGTCGATCAGCTCCATTATCGCACCTGAGCCAAGCTCCACCCGTTCGTTTTCGCGCAGCGAGCGGGAGCGTACTTCGACAAGCTCGCGCGCGTCACCCTCGGAGAGTGTCAGCCCGTATTCGGCGGTTTTTTCATTTGTATCTATCAGGTCGCGGTAGACAGCGGCGTTTTCAAGCTGCCGCAGCTCGCTGCCGCCCCCAAATAGTGGTATAAGCGCCTTCATACATGCACCCCCTCAAAAGATTCGGAGAAACGTACTGTTAGATTCAACAGCATTCGTCATCCCCGATATTTTCCTTTATATTTTTCAAAAATAAGCTATTGACAAAACTCCGTTTATGTGTTATATTAATATGGTATCGTGGAGAATATATAATAAATATATCCTTTCTCCACGAAAATATATTTGTATTATAGCATAATATTATTAATAATTCTACCACATATCCAATTAAATTTAATAACGTGGAATATGTCCGAAGCGAATATCTCCGCACAGAGAGTGGCGCATACGCTGAAAGCGCCATCGGAGAAGCCTTATAATGGATACCGCCCACGTTATCTGCCCGCAAAACAGCAAAACAAAATAAAAAGAGAGTTAAAGCTCGGGTGGAACCGTGCGGAAACGAATTGTCGGTTGACAGACGAAAATTTCCTCACCCCGGACATGACGGCGCTATGCGCCTGACAGTCCGGGGTGAGCTTTTTTATATTGCATCATATGGCATCCGATAACTGCGCCGCCCGGACGTTTCTCTCCGTAAAAACGCAAAATAAAATATATATCGAAAGGATAAATATAGATATGAAAACCGCATATGACATATTAAAAGAAAAAGAACTCCTCTCCCGCGCGGTGCTTGCCGCGTCGGTTAACGGCGAGCTGTGCGAGCTGACTGCGGAGGTTCCTGATAACGCAGATGTAAAACCGCTTTCCTTTGACGATGAGGGCGGCAAAAAGACGTTTTGGCACACCTCTTCGCACGTGCTCGCAGCCGCCGTCAAACGGCTTTATCCGGATGTAAAACTCACCATCGGCCCGGCAATTGAAAACGGGTTTT
>DHAH01000024.1:3551-3895 GCA_002397345.1 Clostridiales bacterium UBA4959 | reverse complement strand
ACTATGACTTTGACGCCGACGGGATGTCGTTCACACCCGATGTGCTTGAAAAGCTCGAAAGCGAAATGAAGAAGATCATCAAAGAAAACTCCCGCGAGGAGCGTTTTACCCTGCCCCGCGATGAAGCCATCAAGCTCATGGAGGGGCGCGGCGAGCCGTATAAAGTGCAGCTCATCGCGCGCGTGCCGGAGGGCGAGGATATTTCATTCTACCGTCAGGGCGATTTTATTGATTTGTGCGCCGGGCCTCACCTTTTTTCGGCGGGCGCGATAAAAGCGTTCAAATTAATCCAATGCACGGGCGCGTATTGGGAGGGCGATTCCAAAAACAAGATGCTCCAGCGC
>DHAH01000024.1:335-3428 GCA_002397345.1 Clostridiales bacterium UBA4959 | reverse complement strand
CGCGTCTACGGCATCTCGTTCCCCAAGGCTTCCGAACTGGAAAGCTACCTGAAGATGATCGAGGAAGCGAAAAAGCGCGACCACCGCAAGATCGGGCGGGAAATGGATTTATTTGATATTTACGAAGAAGGCCCGGGCTTCCCCTTCTTCTTCCCCAAAGGAATGATTATCCGGAACCTGCTCGAGGATTATTGGCGCAAGCTGCACCGCGAGGCGGGCTATGAGGAGATAAAGACGCCGATCATCCTCAACCGCAAGCTGTGGGAGACCTCCGGTCACTGGGGTCACTACAACAATAATATGTACACCACAGTAATCGATAACGAAGATTATGCCATCAAGCCCATGAACTGCCCGGGCGGACTTTTGGTTTACAAACGCAAGCTGCGTTCCTACCGCGACCTGCCCATCCGCAGCGGCGAGCTGGGGCTTGTTCACCGCCACGAGCTGTCGGGCGCGCTGCACGGGCTTATGCGCGTGCGCTGCTTCACGCAGGACGACGCGCACATCTTCATGACGCCCGAACAGATCAAAGACGAAATCATCGGCGTTTATAAACTCATCGACAAGGTTTATACTTCCTTCGGTTTTAAATATAAAGTCGAATTGTCCACCCGACCGGAGAATTCCATGGGCACCGACGAGACATGGGAGCTTGCCACCGACGGTTTGCGCGGCGCGCTCGACGAGCTGGGCGTTGCGTATAAAATCAACGAGGGCGACGGCGCGTTTTACGGTCCGAAAATCGACTTCCATTTGGAGGATTGCATTGGACGCACCTGGCAGTGCGGTACCATACAGCTCGATATGAACCTGCCCGAGCGGTTTGACCTGACCTATGTCGGCGCCGACAACCAGCGTCACCGCCCCGTGATGATACACCGCGTGGTATTCGGCTCGATCGAACGTTTCATCGGTATTCTCACCGAGCATTTCGCGGGCGCGTTCCCGCTGTGGCTCGCGCCGGTACAGGTGAAGCTGCTGCCCATAAACGATACCTGCAACGCCTATTGCGATTCTCTATACGATGAGCTCGACGCCGCCGGACTGCGCGTGGAGAAAGATTACCGCAACGAGAAGATCGGTTTCAAGATCCGCGAAGCACAGCTTGAGCGCGTACCCTATATGCTCGTAATCGGCGAGCGCGAGTGCGCCGACGGTACCGTGGCGGCTCGGCTGCGCAAGACCGGCGAAACGGTCGTCATGCCCCGCGCGGAGCTGAAAGCGAAGCTGTGCGCCGAGGTGGAAAGCAAAGCTTTTTAATCAGATTGTAATATGGGTATGCTGAGGTGGTAAAACCACCTCAGCATACCCGTTTTTATTTTCTAACAATATCTCCCTGTTTCGCCGCGAATGGCAATACCATCCGAAATTTCATAAGTGGGTGTGGGGCGGAAGGGATCGCGTTCCCCTCCATATCGTACAGACACTCCGCTTTAAACGGCTGCCCGTATTTGCCCGGCGTGAGAAGCTCGGCCTCGTCGCCGGCGCAAATTTTATTGCGCTGGATAAGCGTCGCCGTCATTGTAGCAGGGTCGAAATCGTCCACCGTCGCGATATAGGCTTTCTCGCACATGTAACCCGGTTCGGTACACAGCCCCGGCTTATCGAAAAAATAGCCGGTCGAATATTCGCGGTGGCTCACGCTTTCGACTTCGGATTTCCACGCCGGGTTAAACGGCAGCCCCGCCGCCGCGCCGTCAAGCGCCATGCGATAGGCGTTAGTCACCGCTGCCGCGTAATACGCGCTTTTCATGCGCCCCTCGATTTTCAGGCTCGAAACACCCGCTTCGATTAACTCCGGCAAATGCTCCACCATGCATAAATCTTTCGAGCTTAAAACGAATGTGCCGTACTCGTCCTCGGTTGCCGGATATCGCTGGTCGGGGTGTTTAGCCTCTTCTATCTCGTAAAGCTTAAAATCCCAGCGGCAGACTTGAGCGCAGCAGCCGTGATTTGCGTCGCGGCCGGTAAAATATTCGGAAAGAAGGCACATTCCGCTCCATGAAACGCACATCGAGCCGTGTACGAACACCTCAAGCTCAAGTTCGCGCGACACGCGGCGGCGGAGTTCAGCAATTTCCGCGATTGAAAGTTCCCGCGCCAATACGACCCGCGACGCGCCGAGCCGCAGGTATTCCTCGCACACGGCGGCGCTGACCGCGCTCGCCTGAGTCGAAACGTGAATGGGGATCTGCGGCAGAGTTTTACGGATAAGCGCTATAACGCCGAGATCGGCGGCGATTATCGCGTCGGGCGCGGCACAGCCGACCTCGGTGAGGAAGCGGGCGAGTGCATCATACTCGGCGTCGCGGGGCATGGTGTTTATTGTAATGTAGACTTTTTTACCCCGCTCATGCGCGTATTCAACAGCGCTGACCAGCTCGTCGGGCGAAAAGTTGCCGGCGGCGGCACGCATACCGAAGTTTTGTCCGGCAAGGTACACGGCGTCGGCGCCGTAAAGAAGCGCCGCGCGGAGTTTTTCGAAGTTGCCGGCGGGAGCGAGCAGTTCCGGCAGTGCGGAGGGTTTATTTATCATAAAATTACCTTCCCTCCGTTTTCAAACGGTTTTCCCGCAAGCGCCGGAAAAAATCTCCCAGCATTGCCGCCGCTTCTTCGCGCAGGACACCGCGCGTAATCTCCGGCTTATGGTTTAGCGGATATGCGCTCAAATTTATCACGCTGCCGAACGCGCCCGCTTTGGGATCGGGCGCGGCGAATACCACGCGGTCGATCCGCGCGTTAACGATAGCGCCCGCGCACATGGAGCATGGCTCGAGCGTCACATACAGCGTACAACCGTGCAGCCGCCAACCGCCCAACGCCTCGCAGGCTTGCCCGATAGCCAGCAGCTCGGCATGCGCGGCGGCGTTTTTATTCGTTTCACGCAGGTTGTACGCCGACGCGACGACGTTTTCATCGCGCGTTATAACGCAGCCGATGGGCACCTCGCCTAAATCGGCCGCGTTTTTTGCCAGTTTCAACGCTTGGCGCATAAAATATTCATCATCTTTATTTATATATCCCATATTTGCGGGGGAAGCCGAGGGGATATCTTATACTTAAATTTGATTATAAACTCGGTAAAAATCC
>DHAH01000024.1:0-166 GCA_002397345.1 Clostridiales bacterium UBA4959 | reverse complement strand
GTTTTGACGCGGATTTTTTCTTTTAGTTATCGGATTTTAGTATTATGTCCTCCCGGCACAGCCCTCATCTCCCTGTATTACCGTGTAATAATCCTGCATTTCGCGCGCGTCCTCTGCCATTGTGCCCGACGATTCGCATATAATGCGCGGGGTCAGCCCCTCGAGT
>DHAH01000096.1:12893-13469 GCA_002397345.1 Clostridiales bacterium UBA4959 | reverse complement strand
TGATGGAACACCGGCGAATGGGTCGCGTCAACGGCGTCGCTGCGGTAGACACGACCGGGCGCGACGATGCGGATGGGCGGTTTGCTTTTCTCCATCGTGCGTACCTGAACCGGAGAGGTTTGTGTGCGCAGCAGGATTTTATCGGCGATGTAAAACGTGTCGGACATATCGCGCGACGGGTGGTTCTGCGGCGCGTTCAGCGCGTCAAAGTTGTAGTAAACCAGCTCGACTTCCGGGCCCTCGACAATGTCAAAACCCATCGAGCGGAACACTTCGCACATCTCAATGCGGGTTTTTTCGAGCGGGTGACGCTTGCCGAGCTTGGGTACGCGTCCGGGCGCGGTGACGTCGACGCGCTCGCGCGCGAGCTTGGCGTCACGCAATCTTTCGAGCAGCGCGGCGCGCTTTTCGTCAAGCATCGCTTCTATTTCAGCCCGCAGCGCGTTGGCAAGCCCGCCGATAACGGGACGCTCTTCCGCCGAGAGCGCGCCCATACCGCGCAATACCTCGGTCAGCTCGCCCTTTTTGCCTAAAAAACGCACGCGCAGTTCTTCCAGCGCCTTTTCGTCAAGCCCA
>DHAH01000096.1:12203-12627 GCA_002397345.1 Clostridiales bacterium UBA4959 | reverse complement strand
ACTCCGCGGTACCACCTTTGTTTTTGCAAAAGCAAACACTTAAAATTGACGATATAACGGTCGTCTGACCGTCGCGGGCTATATGGCGTAATACGCCTATGGCATTATACACCGTTGACCCGCGCCGCATGGTCAAAAAAATTGACCTTCGGGGGCGAAATGCGTCGTCGCGGCGGCAAGATGGTTCCAGCAGGCTCATAATTAACACAGTGAATTATGAGCGTCCATCACTCTCTGTGTGCCGTTTGCGCGCGCGCCAACCCCGTCGTGGCGTTTGGAATACTGTTTTGTCTAATTGTTTTATAGGAAAAATATTTATACCCTATATTATATCATTTTTCGCGGCATGCGCAATGCCTTAACAGAAATGTTACAAAAATATGGCTTGAGGATAATGTATACTGATTGAAGATAAACCATTTTT
>DHAH01000096.1:9715-12010 GCA_002397345.1 Clostridiales bacterium UBA4959 | reverse complement strand
CAAATGTGCACAATCAACAAGTATCAGAACGAATTATATAATAATTTAGTTTTAAAAGTCTTTGCACAGCTTTCTAAACCCAATTATTAATAATTGGGATGGAAAGCGCGTTCTTTTTCAATTGGATGATATCTTCAAATTGGATGATATCTTCAGTCTGAATACATATATCGCTTATTTGCCTTTTTTAAACAGCACTACTGCTCCGGACAGGGCGAGCAAACCCCCGAACAGCCTGCGCAGCAGATCCACCCGGGTTATCTCCGCCACCATACAGCCTCCGGTCGCGCCGGCGGCGCCGGTCAGCGCAAGAATTAAAACAACCGACAGGGGCAGTCTACGGTTTTTCAAATGTACGATAAGCGACGCAGACGACGCGCAGATGTAGAACAGTATGTTTATCCCCTGTGCGGCGAGCTGCGGAACTCCCGCCGCGAATATAAGCCAAAGCACTAATAACCCGCCGCCCCCGACGCCCATTCCGGCAAGCGTTCCCGCAATCAGCGCGGCGATAAAATTGAGCGCCATCATAATCCGAAGACCATCGCGCCACCCGAAAATAATAAAATTACAGCAAGCGTTATTCTGATCCACCCCAATCTGAATTTGTCCAGCGCAAGCGCGCCCAGTAAACCGCCGATTGCCGCGGGAAGCAGATACGGCAGCGCGTCGGAGAAGGTTACGCTGCCGCGCAGGTAATAAAACAGCGCCGAAACCAGCGTCATGGGCAGTACGGCGCAGATCGTTGTCACAAACCGGTCGCGCACGTCGTCCTGCGGGCGCAGCAGGGTCAGCGCGAGCAGCGCCACCATGCCGCCGCCTGCCCCAAGCAAACCGGACAGAAAGCCCGAGACAGCGCCCGACAGCCCTAATAAGATATAAATAATTGTTTTATTTTCTGTTCTCATAATTTCTATTGTAATTTTCGGGGCAATCTGTTATTATATATAGTATATCAATATCTCGCAGGGGCGGATCGCCTTAAATCAGCATCGCCGTTTTGGAGATATAATCGCGCGGAGGTTTCATGTCAGTATTATTTGCGGTTTTCATTGGTATAATTCAGGGGCTTGCGGAATTTCTTCCCGTGTCGAGCAGCGGGCATCTGAATATTATACAAAACATCTTCGGAATTGAGAATGTGGAAACCAACTATTTCTCGTTCGATATCCTGCTCCACCTCGCCACACTGATCGCGGTGTTTATAGTGTTCCGACATGAAATACTAAAATTGATTATCGCCTTTTTCACGCTCGTGAAAAAGCTGTTCACCGGAAAGCTGCGTAAAATTAACACCGACGAGCGTATGGTCGTCATGCTGGTGATCGCAACGCTCCCCCTCGGCGCGGCGGTGTTTATCAAGGATTACATAGAAGCCATAGGCGGCTACACAAAAATTGTGGGTGCAATCCTCATTTTTAACGGCGTAATGCTTTTTGTTTCCGACCTGCTCGCGAAGGGCGGGAAAAACGCGGAAAACGCCGAATATTCCGATTCGCTTGTCGTCGGCGTGTGCCAGGTCGCGGCGCTGCTGCCGGGCTTGTCGCGCTCGGGCACGACGATCACCGCGGGTCTTGCGCGCGGGTTCGATCGCGAATACGCTGTGAAATTTTCGTTTTTACTCTCCATTCCGGCGGTGCTGGGCGCTAATATTATGAACATCCCGGAGCTGATGCATACCCCCGTGCCACAAAGCGACCTGTCAGCCTACTTTTTCGGAATGCTGGCGGCGCTGGTGACGGGTATTATCGCGATGAAACTGCTTGTGTATATTGCGAAACGCTCGAATTTCCGCGTGTTTGCCATTTACTGCGCCGTCGTCGGGACGCTGGCGGTTATATTCGGGAAATAGTAAAAATACAGAGCGGGAGCTCCCGCCGCGAAACAAGATTATTAAAATTCAGGAAGATATAAATGCCTCAGACTAAAAAAAGAACTACCTCAACAAAA
This sequence comes from Clostridiales bacterium UBA4959, assembly GCA_002397345.1. Taxonomy (GTDB): domain Bacteria; phylum Bacillota; class Clostridia; order Oscillospirales; family CAG-272; genus DTU078. The sequence goes on along the minus strand of DHAH01000096.1, from coordinate 10,060 downwards.
AAATCAACCAATCGGTCGACACCGCGCGCTAAAACGCTGCCGCAGAGTACGCCGCGCAGCGGCGACGAGCTGGCAGCGCAGCTTGTGCCGCCTATTTTAGTGCTTGCCGCGCTGTTTATTGTTGTGTGTTTCATCTCGGCGGAGTCGACAGGCTTTTTCGGCAACTGGCTGGCGACGGCGCTGTACGGCATGTTTTCAAACGCCGCGTTTACCATCCCGCTGTTTATCGTGATTATCGCCGCGTTTTGGAAGCGCGACTGGGCGAATTATAATATACATAACAAGCTCATTTTCGCGGGCGTCTGTTTGATATGCGCGTCGGCGCTGGCGCAGCTCGGGGATGGG
>DHAH01000096.1:0-9565 GCA_002397345.1 Clostridiales bacterium UBA4959 | reverse complement strand
GCTGGCGCAGCTCGGGGATGGGGTTGACAGCTTCAATATAAAAGAATTGTGGTCAGCCGGAACAAAACGGCTGGGCGGCGGCGTTGTCGGCGGTCTGCTGGGACAGGCTATGCTTAAAAGCATAGGACATGTGGGGATGCTGCTTGTCACAATCAGTCTGCTCCTGATTTTCGGATTGTTCCTCTTCGGGCTGACGCCCTACGCGGTGCGCATCTGGGTCGCGTTTAAACTGCACGAGCAGCGCGAGCGCATTAAAGCCGAGCGCGCGGAGCTGGAGAACCGTAAAATTTACCTGAATAAACCGCAAGCCGAGCCGTCGGGCGGAGCGGTCGTCCCCGCGCAAACCCGACGCGGACGCATGAACGCCATGGATGATCCCGGAAAAATTAAAAGTGTCTACATATATGAAGACGACGACGGCGGCGAAGGCAAAGTCAAACCCGTTGGCGGCGAAAACGATAATCAGATAACAATAGACGATAAAAACGCGGAAAATTACGTTGATCCGGCGGTGTTCGACGCCGTTTTAAAACAGAACGAAAAATCGTCGCCTGCAGCCGCGTCAAATCTTGACGATGACATGCCGCCGTTCGACATTCCGGTTTCGGCGGACGGCGCTCCGAATTTGGGTGAACGTATAAAGCCGCTGGGTTCCGTTAAGCCTATTAAAAAGCGCTCCGATGTTAAAGAAGCAGAGGGAGAGCTTAATCTGCGCGAAATTTTCGCGGACGACGACGGACTGGATGTTATTAAAAAGTTTTCGGAAAAACAGCGCGACGGCATGGGTTCCGCTTCGCCCGACAGCGAGGGCGCGCATGCCGATTCCGCGGTAACGGAAGCGGAGCTGACGCTCAACGTAAAACGCGGAGCGGCGGTTCCGGCGGCTGCTCCCCAAACGGCGGGGCAGGTTGCGAGCGCCGAAAAATCAGAGCCGCGCAAATACGAGTTCCCGCCGGTCACACTGCTGCGGATCGAGGCGAAACCGCAGAACGCCGATGTCAGCGAGGAGCTGCATACCAACGCCGTTAAACTGGTCGAAACGCTGCGCAGCTTTAAAGTGCGTACAAAAATCGTCAACGTCAGCCGCGGGCCGACGATAACGCGCTACGAGCTGTCGCCCGATGAAGGTATCCGCGTGCGGTCTATCGCCAATCTGGTGGATGACATCGCGCTCAACCTCGCGACCACGGGTGTGCGTATCGAAGCGCCCATCCCCGGCAAGGCCGCCGTCGGCATCGAGGTGCCCAACCGCGTTGTCGCTACCGTATATGAGCGCGAGATGATCGAAAACCCGAAATTCGCACAGGCACAGAGCAAGCTCACGGTTTCGCTGGGTATGGACGTCGCGGGCGAACCCGTTTACATGGACATAACTAAAATGCCCCACCTGCTGATTGCGGGCGCGACGGGCATGGGTAAGTCGGTGTGCATAAACAGCATGATAATCAGCCTGCTTTACAAGGCGTCGCCGGATGAAGTGAAGCTGATTTTGGTCGACCCTAAAAAAGTTGAGCTGAACATCTATAACGGGCTGCCGCATTTGCTTGTCCCCGTGGTGTCCGACCCGAAAAAAGCCGCCGGTTCGCTGCATTGGGCGGTGACTGAAATGGAGCGCCGCTTCGATTTGATTGAATCCACCGGCGCGCGCGATATAAAGAGCTATAACGCGGCGACGAAAGACGACCCCGAAAAGGAATTTCTGCCGCATGTCGTAATTATAATCGACGAGCTTGCCGACCTCATGATGACCGCGCCCGACGACGTCGAGGAATCGATATGCCGGCTTGCGCAAAAGGCGCGCGCCGCCGGAATGCACTTGATTATCGGCACACAGCGCCCGTCGGTCGACGTTATCACAGGGCTTATCAAGGCAAACGTGCCCAGCCGCATAGCGTTTACCGTCGCGTCGCAGACCGACAGCCGCGTCGTTATCGACATCAGCGGTGCGGAGAAGCTTATCGGGCGCGGCGACATGCTCTACGCGCCGGTCGGCTGCGTCAAGCCGATACGCGTTCAGGGCGCGTTCGTGTCCGAGCAGGAGGTCGAAGCGGTAGTCGCCTTCATCAAACAGCGTTCGGGCGAAAATACTTATGACGCGAATGTGATTGACAGCATCGATCGTGAAGCCGAACGTTGCAATACTTCTAAGAAAAGCGGATATGGCGCCGAGAGCGCAGGCGACGACGGCGATTCCGACCCTATGCTCAAACCCGCGATTGAGCTGGCGATCGAGAACGGAAAAATCGCGACTTCGCTGATCCAGCGCCGGCTGAGCCTCGGTTACGGGCGCGCGGCGAAGCTGATCGACCGCATGGAACAGATGGGCATAGTCAGCCCGCCCGAGGGTAAAAACCCGCGCCGCGTGCTGATTTCCCGTCAGCAATACATGGAAATGGTCGTGAACCGCAGCGAGGAACTGTGAGAATTGACAATTGACAATTGACAATTTATCAATAACACAGCGTATAATTAAAAGTTGGTGTTTAACAGTTATTAAATTTACTTACTGTAGACAAAGTACGAAGATATTTTGAGGGTTCTACCATCAAGCTATCCTACAGATAACTTTTTTTTCGAAGAAAAGTTATCTGCGGGGAAAAGTTCCCCTTAAAACCAATACACATCGTAATTATATAATTGTCAATTGTCCATTGTCAATTATATAAAACATAAAGGTAATCATATGGCAAAGTTTTTTGTTATAGAGGGGCCCGACGGATCGGGTAAAACCACGCAGGCGCGGCTTGCCGCCGACGCGCTGACGCGGTCGGGCGTACATGTGCGCGAGCTGTCGTTCCCGCGTTATGGCACAGCGGGCGCATCGCTCGTCAGCCTGTATCTCGGCGGCGGGCTGGGCGGCAGCCCCGAGGATACGGGCGCATACGCGGCGTCGGCTTTTTTCGCTTGTGACCGCTATGTTTCGTACCGCACCGAATGGCACGACGATTATAACCGCCCCGACGGTGTGATTCTTGCCTGTCGGTATACATCGGCGAACGCCGTGCATCAGCTTTCAAAGCTGTCTCGCGATGAATGGGACGGTTTTCTTGACTGGCTGTGGGATTTTGAATATGTAAAACTCGGCATTCCACAGCCGGACAAGGTGTTCTATCTCGACATGCCGCCCGAGCTGTCGTCGCAAATGACCACGCTCCGTTCAAAACAAACCGGTCAGAGCCGCGACATACATGAGCTTGATTTTGAATACATAAAATCCTGCCGCGATGCGGCGCTGTACGCGGCGAAACGCTTCGAGTGGCACATCATCCCGGCGTATGAATATGCGGATAATTATAAGTTGTCCATCCGCTCGCGCGAGGATACACACGCCGATATAATGGCGGCAATTTCAAGATTCGGAGGTTAAATATTATGGTATATATTTTTTTAGCGGAAGGCTTCGAAACCGTCGAGGCGCTTGCACCGTATGACCTGCTAAAACGCGCGGGCGTTGACGTAAAAACTGTATCTGTTAAAAAAGAAAAGCGTGTGACCAGCGCGCAGGGAGTGACTGTCGAGGCTGACCTCGCCGTGAACGCAATAAAAAGCGCGGATCCCATTATGGTCGTGCTGCCCGGCGGTATGCCGGGCGCGGCAAATCTCGAGAAATCCGAAGAAGTCCGCGAGTGCATGTATAGAACCTGCCTGACGGGCGGTTATCTCGCCGCGATCTGCGCCGCGCCCTATGTGCTGGGTGTGAACGGATATTTGAAGGATCGCGAAGCGACCTGCTATCCGGGCTTCGAGGACAAGCTGACCGGCGCGAAGTTTATAAACAAGCGCGTCGTGCGCGACGGAAAAATTATCACTGCCGCGGGCATGGGCGCCGCGCTCGAATTCGGGTTCGAGCTGGTGCGCGCGCTGTGCGGCGCCGAAACCGTGAATCGCATTAAAGAAGGCATAATTTATTAAACTATTATAACAATAACCGCATAATAACTACAAATACACACAGAAAGAGGGGGCGCATCCCCCGTTTCGTTTAAAATTATTCAATGATACAAATAAAAACAGAAAAAAACCGTATACGTTCAGAACTATTAGAATTACGAAGTCAGCTCGACTCCGCCGAGAAAACCGCCGCTGAGGTGAAAATCTTCGCGTATCTGCGCGAGCTGGCGACTTACCGCTACAGCGATACGCTTCTGCTCTATTCGCCGATAAAAGGCGAACTGGACGTTAATATCGCGGCGCAAGCCGCCGTCGGCGACGGCAAACGCATTGCGTATCCCATCTCCGATCCGGACAGCCATACCATGAAATTCGGTTATGTAAACTCACCTGACGAGCTGACGCGCGGACATTTCGGCATCCTCGAACCGCCACCCGGCGCCGAATTGTTCAGCGACGGAGTCAATACGCATGCGATCTGCGTCGTGCCGGCGCTGGCGTTTGACGCGCAGGGTTATAGGCTCGGCTACGGTAAGGGTTATTACGACCGCTTTCTGGCGCGTTTCACCGGTATAAGGGTGGGGCTGGCGCTGTCGCGTTTTATCGTGCCCCGACTGCCGCGCGGGCGTTATGATCTGGCGGTCGATGTGATTATTACCGAGGACGGTGTAAGAGCCATTGGAAAAGGCAAAGGATAAACAAAAAGAAAAGGATACCGACAGGAGCTTCGGAAGCGCGATATTTACCGCGCCGCTGCTGGCTTTGGTGATATATATACTGCTCACCGCCTCGCGGTTTATTAATATCGAAGCGCTGAAAACCCGCGATAACATATACCTCACGGTTATAATCCTCCAGCTCCTGATTTTTATGCTGCCCGCGTTATTTTACTGCAAATTAAAAGGGACGGGCTATTCGCTGCGCCTGAACCTGCACCTGTTTGCGCCGACGCGGTTGTGGTTCGTCGCTTTCGCGACGCTCACGCTTATCACCGGCTCTTCGGTGATACGGCTGGCGCAGCTCAGCTATACCGGAGCGGTGCAGAGCTTCACGCTTTATGACCGCTACATACCGCTTGCGTCGTCGTCGGTTTCAAATGTCATTTATGTGCTTATCACCTTCGCGATTTTACCGGCGATAACAGAGGAGTTTGTGTTCCGCTCGGTGATAATCACCGAATATGAGGAAAGCGGATATGGCGGTATCTGCGCGGCGCTGCTGTCGGCGCTGCTGTTCGCCATGCTGCATTTCAATATCGCCCAGTTCCCGATCTATCTGCTCGGCGGGCTGATTTTCGCGGCGGTGGCGATGGTGACGCGTTCGGTGTTCGCGGCGATGGTGGTACATTTTTTAAATAATGTATACCAGTTATTCGTCGAAGGCTATCTTTTTTCGCTTATCAAAAGCCCGCAGAATATGATTTTTTTGATTTTCACGTGTGTGCTGCTGTTTTTAGCCTGTCTGGCGCTTATGCTTGGTCAAATCGAAAAGATATATTATTTATTCGGCGTTCAGGGCAGAGAAACCCCCGCCTGGGTAAAAAAACGAAAAAGCTCGCCCGCGCACACGCTCATATCGGCGCTGACATCGCCGACGCTGCTGCTCTGCGTGTTGTTTTTCGTAATTGCGGCCTTTGGAATTAAATAATAAAACGCCGACAGATACATTATCGCGGTTTTTACCTCATACGATCGGTAAGATTGCCAAATAATATGGAATAAAAATAAAATGAACAACGATAACATGCAAAATAATAATTCCGCACGACCGGTCAGGCGTCCCGTACGCCGTCCGGCGCAGGGCGAGCAAACCTTGCCGGGGCAAAAATTGCCCATACCCGGACAGCAGCCGCGCGCGATGCAACCCGCGCAGCGTCAGCCGCATACCGGCGATGCGCGGAATTTGCCCGTATCCGGACAAACACCCGGAAACGGCGTGGAGCCAGAGACATTAAATCGCCCGACCCGACCGCAAAATCCCGGCGAACGCGTTCCGCGCGTTTCCGGATCGTCTCCGAAAGAACCCCCCCGTTCCGCAGAGCGTAGCCCCATACGAGAATTGACGCAGCGCTCCCCAAACACCGCCAGTCAACCGCATTCATCCGCTAACCGCCTGCGCCCGCAGCACATTTCATTCAAGCGCGCCGATGAATTTATACCCGATAAACATTTTGGCACGGACAGAAAAAACGCCGGCAGCGATGACGGTAAGCCACCGGAGGAAACACACCACGGGGGTGCGCTCTCCAGCTTGCTGAAGGCTATAATTTACATTGTTTTCGTCCTTACAATTTCGGGATTTTTAAGCTATTTCGCGATTACGGTCGGCAACGATATGTTTGCGTTTATCAAACCGTCGGATACGGTTACGCTCACCGTGCCCGAATACGCGACGCTGGACAATATCACCGAGCTGCTGCACAGCAAGGGGCTGATAAAATATCCGTTGATGTTCAAGGTATATTCGATACTCCGCAAAGATAACGGCATTTTTGTTGCGGGCGACTATGACGTCAGCCCCGATATGAATTACGATCAGCTCCGCAAGACGCTGAAAGGCAAGGTGGAAGAACGGAAAGAAGTTTCAATCACCATCCCCGAAGGCTATACAATCGATGAAATAATAGATTTATTTGTCATAACCAATGGCATAGGAACGCGCGAGGGTTTTATAGACGCCATACAAAACGCTAAATTTGATTATTGGTTCATTGACGAGATGAAGATAAAAGCCGGGCGTAAATATCGGCTCGAAGGCTATTTATATCCCGACACCTATTATTTTTTCACCGACTGGAACGAGGAGCGCATTTTAAACAAGCTGCTTTTCAACTTCGCGTCAAAATTTGATCAGTCGTATAAAGAACGCTGCGCGGAACTGGGCATGACGGTGGATGAACTTATAACGCTGGCGTCAATGATCGAAGCGGAAGGGAAGTTTACAAAAGAATTCGGCGCGATCTCGGCGGTGTTCCAAAACCGTATTAAAAATCCGTCCGTTACGGGCGGCAGGCTGGAGTCGGACGCTACTATCCAGTATGTACTGCCCGAGCGCCACGAGGAACTGACTGTCGATGACCTTGCGTTGAAGTCGCCGTATAACACGTATATAAACGCGGGGCTGCCGCCCGGACCGATCACCAACCCCACGCTCGACGCGATCCACAGCGCGATGTTCCCGGACGAGGTGGATTACTATTACTTCGTCGCGCAGCCGAACGGTGAAAGTCTGTTCTCCCGCACCCTGGCAGAGCATCAGGTAAATAAGCAGAAAATCGCCAAAGAAAAGGCCGCCGCAGCCACTGGACGATAATGTTATACTCATGGGCGGGGTAAAACCCCGCCCATGAGTATTTATCCTGATTATCCGCGAATTTTTAATAGCATAAGGGTTGATTTACGCATATATTATGCTATAATAATCATTGCGCAAATTTTATAATATATGTGAGGTTTTTTTACTGTTCCATGGATGTATGTGAGAGAATATGCCAGATAATAGCTCGCCAGCTTCGCGCTGAGGATGACACTATTGAGGAGGACGCGGATATAATTGAGGATCTCGGCGCCGACTCGCTCGATGTGGTTGAAATTTTAATGGCGGTGGAGGAGAGCTTCGGCATCTCCGTGCCGGAAGAAGATGTTGTCGAGCTGCGCACCGCGCGCGAGCTTGCAGGATATATAGAGCAAATAGCATGTTAACCACGGCAAAATTACCGTAACGATTAAAAATAAGGGGGTAGCCCCCTTTTTTTTTGTAAAAATTTTTCTGTCATCGCATAATGTGACGTAATTTTTAAGCGTAATATTTTACAATATAAAAAAATGGCACGGAGTGTATAAAATGCTATCAGCGGACATAACAACAGAATTTATCGAAAAAGACCGTGTGTTGATTATTAAATTGTTCGGTGAAATAGATCACCACTCGGCGTATCCGCTGCGTGAAGCGTCTGACCGCGAAATAATCATGCGTCAGCCCAAAAAAGTTGTAATCGATTTAACAGAGGTATCGTTCATGGACAGCGCGGGGCTGGGCTATATCCTCGGGCGATATTCCAAATCGCAGCTTTTAAAGGCGGAGATGGAAGTTACAGGCGCGTCAGACCGCGCGTGGCGTATATTACAGCTTGCGGGAGCGGACAAACTGTTAAAAATTCAAAAATCAGATTCCAACGAACAGGTGAAAGCAGGAAAATAAAACAAAATGAAAAATAAACCGGTTAACGAGATGAAGCTTGAGATTGATTCCAAATCAATCAACGAGGGATTTGCCCGATACACAATTTCAGCGTTTGCCGCTCAGCTCGACCCGACGGTGGAGGAACTGTCAGACCTGCGCTGCGCTGTATCGGAGGCGGTGACAAACGCGATAATCCACGGTTATCGCGGCGGTCAGGGCATAGTTTACATAAACGCGCGCTATTTCGACGACCGCAGCGTGCGTATAAAAATCGCAGACAAGGGCGTTGGCATCGAAGATATAAAGCTCGCCATGCAGCCGCTTTATACAAGCGATCCCGGCGGAGAGCGGGGAGGCATGGGCTTCGCGGTGATGCAGAGCTTCACCGACGGTCTGTCGGTACGCTCTAAACCCGGGAAGGGCACGACAATCACGATGACAAAGAAGTTCGCTCCGCGCCGATAAGGGCGTAATGCCCCCCTTTTGGGTAATTATTATGTACGATAAATTACGCAACGCGGAGTTGCTGGAACAATTGAGCGCGGGCGATAATGCCGCGTTAGACGAACTTGTGACGCTCAATATGGGGCTGGTCAAAAGTTTAGCGCTGCGTTTCCGCGACCGCAGTCTGTGCGGCGGACGCGCTGTTGAATATGAGGATCTGGTTCAGATCGGCACGATCGGCATGATAAAAGCGGCGCGCAGTTATGACCCGTCGTTCGGCACGGCGTTTTCGACCTACGCGGTGCCGCTTATTATCGGTGAGATCAGGCGTTTCCTCCGCGACGACGGCTTGATCAAGGTTGGGCGCGCGATTAAAAAAGCGGGCGCCAATATCGGACGCAAGCGTGAGGAGTTCGCGGCGGAACACGCGCGCGAGCCGCGCGTTTCCGAGCTTGCGGAGCTGTGCGGTATGTCCGAGGAGCAGGTCGTCTACGCGCTCGAGGCGGTGGGCACCGTGCGGTCGCTATCCGAGCCAGCGGGCGACGACGAAAGTCTGACACTGGAAAACACGTTGTCGGAGCAGAGCGGGGAAATCGAGTTTACGACCGATAAAATCGCATTGAACGAAGCGGTCGCTGATTTACCCGAGCTGTGGCGCAAGATCGTATACCTGCGCTTCGAGCGAGAGTTGTCGCAGCAGCAGACGGGGCGTATTCTGGGTCTGACGCAGGTGAAAATCTCGCGCGAGGAAAAAAAGATATTAGACAAGCTCCGATCGGCGCTGTGAGGAGCATATGGAGCGGGAGTTTGAGAGCGGTCACCGCCCTCAAACTCCCGTTTCGTGGTATAATAGGCGCACGATTTAAACATGCGATATTATTCCATGATGCTGTGTGCAATACAAAGAAAATTCGCACAAAAAATATTTACGAATGTTTCTATGATAATTGCATTATTTGTGATATAATATGTATAATACTAAAATTCGATAACTATGAAAAAAATCCACATCAAAACCCATATGTACAAGCTTTTGGCGCGGATTTTT
>DHAH01000137.1 GCA_002397345.1 Clostridiales bacterium UBA4959 | reverse complement strand
GGGTTTGACCTGCGCCGACCTTGTGCAGTCTGGCGACCGCAGTCAGCGTTGGCTCAGCGTGCCGGGCAGTCGGCTGGTGATTAATCCTTATGACTTCGACGCCAACTCGCCGGAAGTTACGCATTCCGGGGCGTCCGACTCATCAGGGCTGCCGCTCAATATCGGATATCTCGACCCATACATACATGACGCGCGCGGACGCGGGCTGTATAGCGCCGCGTTATTGCTGGAAGATACGGGTGCCGGCGACGCGGCTGTAGAAACCTTGTGGTCGGCAAATTTCGAGGACGCGAAAAAGTGGAGCCACAGCGGCGGAAACAATACCGCCGTCGAAGTCGCGGACGAGAAATTGTCGCTAACAGTCAAAAGCGGAGCGCCCGAACCGTGGCAGTACGCGTCGCAGACGCTGCGGCTGGACAATATAACCTCCGGCACGGTTATAACCGTAAAAATCGATGCCTGCGAGGGCACATGGGCTCTGAAACTCAACGACGGCAAAGGCGACGATATCAAAATTCAGGGCGACACCGATAAAACCGGCACATTTACATATAACCTCGCCGATTTTATTTCCGGAAACAAACCTTTCCGCGGCACGGTTAAGCTTTATTCGATCGGATACGATAAAAAGCTGACGGTCAGCCGTCTTGACGTGCGCGAACTGTCATATATATTTGCCGGCGCGGAGAAATATAACGTTTCGTGGGCGCCGCAGGCGCTTTCCGGCTCCGCGACATATAAAAACGGGCTGGCGCTCGAGTATAAAGACTTTTTCATCGACGAGCGTACCATCGCGCGTCGGATAGAGGTCAAATCGGGCGGCAAACTCGCCATTGGCGGCGCGTTATACAAAGGCGCAATAAAAGTTGATGGCGACGCAATAACTGTTTGGAACGAAAAATACGCCTATAGCTTCGCTGTACAGTCTGCCGTAAAAACAAGCTTTTATACCGATATTACCACAATGTATGCCAATCAGCCTTGTGAGCCGGCTGACGCGTCAGCATATATAATGAATTATGGCGGGGTCAAGACAGGCGATGTCATTGTATTCGCTTTTACGCTCACTACTGATAAAATTGGCGGTGATATACTAACCCAATCTGCACGTGACGCGGCTAATAGCGACGTTGCGGGAAAGGCACTTGCGGCGCAGGAGCAATATTGGAACGACTATCTTGCAAAAATTCCGACCGCCGACGAGTTTAAATTCGAATATGTCGACGCCAAAGGCGTCTCCTCCGAGCAGCTTCGCAAGCTGTACTGTATCGCGTGGGTGTTCGCCGCGCAGAATTTATTGTGTGAAAATCCCGAGCTGGGCTTTAACTATAAACAGGTCTGCTGCGGAAAGCCGTCGATGTGGGGCTATGGCGAGGAGCGCTCGTCGTACTCCGCGTCGTGGGAGAGCTTTTTCGGTATGCAGCTTCTCGCCTATACAATGCCCGACGAAGCGTGGTCTGCCTTCACCGGGATGATGAGTCTTGTCGGCGCTGACGGTATGCTGGGCGGCGAGAGCCTGCCGTCCGAGAAGGCGCATACCGCGTGGGTGCTGTACATGCTGACGGGCGATAAACCGAAGCTGGAAGCCGTCTACAACAATATCGCGCGTTATCTCGACTGGCGTATAAAAAATCCGCGCTGGATATTCCTCGAGCACAACGACCCCAACTCCGCCGACGCCGATTTTGCCGAGTCGGCGCTGATCGACATCAAATACATGATGAAGATTACCGAGGTCGTTAAGCCGGACGACACGGCTGTGTGGCAAAAAAAGTATGACGCGCTGCTTGAAAACTATAAAAAATGGTTCTTCGCACCCGACGGCAAGACCTATCAGTACTGCGATAAAATAAACCTCACGCGCTCGAAGGGCAATACGATCTGGGTCACAAAAGGATTTTATATCCCCGAGCTGACAGGCGAATTTGAGGATAAACTGGCTGAACGTTTTAATACAGAGTATAAAAAAGACGCGCCGTTCTGCGGGTTTTTCGCGGTTAAATACCCCGACACCTCGCACACTATCTACGGCTTATTAAACCGCGGCGAAACGTTTAAAAAGCAGGCGGGCGCGCTTATTGAAACCTGCGCGCGCGACGTTGCCCGCGTAGGTATGTTCGCCGAGAATTACACAAACGACGCTATGCCGCTTCCGACAGGTGTGCGCCCGTCGCTGTTCGGCTGTGCGATGCTAATCGACTCGATGCTGTTAAAATCGGGCGTATCGTATAATTTCAAAATAACCGCGAATTAATTAAAACTCCGAAGAATATTCTTTGCCTTTAGAATATCCTCCGGAGTTTATATATTATATTTTATCGGCGGCAACAGACAATAAATCGATCGCTGAGGAATAAAACTCCGCTGCCTCTTTTAAAAGGGCTGCGGCTTTTTTATTGCGTTCCGCGTCTGTTTCCGGAGCGCCCCAGCCCAACAGCGGTAAAAGCTGTGCGAGGTTCTCGGCTTCTTTATCGAAAAGCTGCGCCGCTTCCGTCAATAACCCGGCTGCTTCAGGATAACCGGGCGTTATCTCACGCAGGAATGAGCCTGCCAGCGCGTGACAGCTTGCATATATGTCTGTGCAGTAAGAATCGCCTGCGCCTTTTTTATAATCTGACTTCGAAAAATTGTCAGCCCATCTCTTATATGCGGCTTTTCCCTGTAAAAACACCCATCTGCCGGAATCAGGCTTGTCGGTGTTTTCCGGATCATTCGCATGGCGCACCGCTTCTCTTATCGCCGCGATTTCCGCGTTTTTCTTATTAAATACGCCCGAACCGCGTTTGATCACGATCGCCGTTAAACCGACTAAACCGGCTTGCTCCAACGAACGGTTCCACAGATTTTTTATATAATCGCCTGTATTGCCTGCATATGCGCCTCTCCCAAAGAAAACCTTTTCGTTTTCGTCATATCCGGTCACAATATCCCATTCGCATTGCGAAAACGCGTTCCAAACAAACGCGGGCGTTCCGTTATCGATGGAATTGCAAACCGCTTTTACCAATTTTGCCAGTGAGCCGTCGTTATCAGCGCCGTCGTATGTACATTCCTCGTAATCATATCCGAGAAGCTTTATAAGCTCCTGCGGCTGCATGGCAAGTGTACAGGTCGGAGCGCACGGGCAAATGCCGCCTATACGGAATACTGTACCGGCGATGCCATGAAAATACGCGGGCGAAAAATTTTCGCCCATGTAGTTCAAGGCAAGGCGCAGCGCCTCAAAATTTGCTTCATAGACTTCGCGATTTGATATGCCGCTTAAAATCTTCATTGATTATAACCCCTTTATATCATAATATTTGCGACAATCCCTGATAATCGAACCGTATCGGCTTTGTGCCGCCCAAAAAACGAATGATATACGTTTTTGTATTTTCATCCGCCGATTCGATCACACCTTCTCCGAATACCTTGTGCTTGACCGCCGTGCCTACTTCCAAATGCGTGTTTGCGGAGGGTTTCCGTATCACCGTTTGCAGTGCGTGCTCCTCCATTATATAATCGCTTATACTGCCGATTCTGTTTATATTTTTATTGTCAATATCAAATAAAAACCGCGACGGCGTTTTCATATAACCCCGGAAACCCAGCCCTTCGCTTTCGGTCATATACAGCCGCTTTTTCGCGCGGGTCATCGCCACATAACAAAGCCGGCGTTCTTCCTCCAGCGCGTCCTCGCGCCGTTCTTCAAGCGCACGCGCGGAAGGGAATATCTTTTCCGACAGACCCGCGATAATAACGGTGTGAAATTCCAATCCCTTGGCGATATGCGTGGTCATTATTTTCACGCAGTCTTTTTTATCGTCGTCCTCCATATCACGGTTAAGCGATACATCCTGCAAAAACGCCCCCAATGTCAGCAGCTCGCCGTACTCGCCCTCAAGTGTAACTATAGACCGCGCCAGTTCCGACACGTTGTCGAGCCTGTCCATCTCGCCGCTCTCGCGTATATATTGCTCGTACTTCGTGTCAATGAGCAGTTTTTGAAGCAGCTCTGACACCTGCGCAGTTTCGGCATATTTTCTCATGCTTTCGATAACGCGCACAAACTCGCGCGCGCCCGAGCCTTTAAAAACCGGATTGTCTATATACTTTTTCATGGTGTCGTACATAGAGGCGTTATCTTTGTCAGCCTGCGCCCGTATAAACGCCAGCTTGTTTTTACCCATATTCCGGCGGGGCATATTCACCACGCGCTTGAATGACAGGTCGTCGCCATAAGCGACTAAGCGCATATATGACAGCACATCCTTGATTTCCTTACGCTCATAAAAACCCACGCCGCCATATACCGCGTAGGGGATATTCAGTTTAAGGAAGCCCTGCTCGACAAAACGCGAAACATACGACGAACGGTACAGCACCGCGATATCCGAATATTTGCCCCCGCCATCTGTATGCTCGCGTATCTTTCCCGCTATATAGGCGATCTCGTCCGCGTCGTTTTTACCGTGGTAATGCTCGACCGCCGCACCACTTCTATTTTGTGTGTGCAATTCTTTTTCAAGCCGGTTTTTATTTTTCGCTATCAAATCATTGGACGCCGATAGAATTTCCGGTGTAGAGCGATAATTTTGATTCAAAAATATAGTTTGAAAATCGGCTTTTAGTTCGCCGATTTCATGATTTGTAAAATATGACTGCGCTTCCCCCGTGAAATATTTGCGGATATTATCTTCAAACTCCAGCAAAACCTCCATTCTGGAGCCGCGCCATTCATAAATGTTTTGGTCGGGGTCGCCCACCACAAAAAAGTTTTGGTGCAAATCGGTGAGGGTGCGCAGCAGCTTAAATTCTTTCATTGTGATGTCCTGAAACTCGTCCACCATCACATAATACAGTCGCCCCTGCCACTTTTGCAGTATATCTTCGTGTTTTTTAAACAGATATATCGCAAAATTTATAAGATCGAAAAAATCCAGCCCGAAATATTTTTTCTGCTTCTCCATGTAACGGAATATGATTTTCTGCACGAGGTTAACCGGCTCCGCCGTGCCTATTTCGTTGCCCGGAACAGCCATATAATCCATATATGTACCAAGATTTTTTTCATACCGGATTTTATCGATCATGAACTCGAACGTTGCGGTGTCCATTTTGATACCGAGCTCTTCGTATACTTCTTCGAGAATGTTTTTCTGGTCTGTGTTGTCCAGCACGACAAAACGCTCGGGATAAAACAGCCGTCCGATATCCTCGCGCAATATACGGGTGCAAAAGGAGTGCAGCGTCGAGACAAACGACGTATCAACACCGTCGCCCAGCAGCCGCCGCAGCCGGATTTTCATCTCGCGTGCCGCCTTATTTGTGAAGGTGATACACAATATATTGGCGGGCGATACGCCCAGTTCTTCAACCAGATAGGCATACCGCGCTGTCAGCGCGCGTGTTTTGCCGCTGCCCGCGCCGGCGATGACTCTGACATATCCCTCTGTCCCGACAACCGCTTGTTTTTGATATTCATTTAAATTCGACAGGATTTCATCTATTCCCATTATGATGTTCCTTTCGGGACTATTATATTTCCCGCGCCGCGAATTGTCAAGTGAAACATAGGCTTGATTTATTCCCGCCTAATATGTGCATAACTTTATATTGTCAATTCCATTATCGCCGCGCGCTTGCCGACGGCTATTGAACCCGCAAGGTTATCTATACCCACCATGCGCGCGGGATTGATTGTCGCCGCATCGATGGCGTCGGCGATGCTGACGCCGGTGAATCTCATGTAATTCATCATACCGTCATAAAGCGACAGCGTGCTGCCCGCTATAGCGCCGTCGTCGGTCAGCGCGCGTCCCCCGTTTACGGTAACGCGCTGACCTGCGAGCATATAAACGCCGTCCGGACAGCCCGTCGCCGCCATGGAGTCGGTGACAAGCACGACTTTATCGCGGCTTTTTATTTTTGACGCAAGCTTTATCATCTCGGGATGCAGGTGTATACCGTCGCAGATCAGCTCCGCATACGCGTCGGAATTTAGCGCCGCTACTACCGCGCCCGGTTCGCGGTGATGCATCGGAGGCATGGCGTTAAAGGTGTGCGTGAACGACGCAACACCCCATTCCAGCGCCTTATATGCCATCTCGACCGTCATATCGGTGTGTCCCGCCCCGACGGTAACGCCCGCAGCGACGGCGGCGCGTATAAATTTCTCGCCGCCGTCAAGCTCGGGCGCTGTCGTGAGGTGCAGCTTCATGCCGTCAGCCGCTTTAAGCAGTTCTTCCAATTCTACGAGAGAAGGAAGCGCGAGCATCGCGGGGTTGTGCGCCCCCCGGCGTTTTGGGTTCAGCCAACGCCCCTCGACATGAGCGCCGTCATAACCCGCCGCGCGGATATTTTTAATCGACTCGAGCATAACCTCGAGCGGAGCTGACGCGATTGTAGGAAAAAGCGTCAGCGTACCCGCCGCGGCGTAATCCTCGCGGACGCGCAGCATCTCCTCTGCCGTTGCGCCCGCGAAATCGATGTTATTCCGTCCGTGCGTATGAATATCCACAAGCGCGGGGATATATCGGCAAATTCTTTCATCGCGGGCTTTTTCGTCCGCTTTGAAACTTTTATCAGCGGGGAAAAACCGCAGATAAGTTATAACGCCGTTTTCGGCTTGAATATCGCCCCGCCAAAATTCTTTTGACGGTGTGTCATATATATACACACCCTCGAGCTTAAAATTATCTTTATATATCTGCATATTAAATGTCATGCACCGAAGCGCATAAATAGTCCATGAAATATCGCATGACGTCCGCGCCTCCGATTTGCCTTTCTTTTGAATTTATACTTAATTTCGATTATAAACTCGATAAAAATCCGCGCCAAAAGCTTGAATATAAGGATTTTGACGCGGATTTTTTTCATTAACTATCGAATTTTAGTATTATCACACTATTTCTCCTGTAAAAAGGGGCGCAGCCTTGCCGCGCCCCTTGGAACTTTATTTCTGATCTAATTTTAAATAATTCTCAACGGCTTTGTCCATCTGCTTTTTCGCGGTTTTTTCTACTTTTGTATAAGATGAAACAAGGTCAACCTTGCCTGCGTCGACAAGTGTGAGCGTGAATTGCCCTATTGAACCCCAGTCGAAAATGAAGCCCATATCATAGGTCAGCGTATTCAAGATGATATCGATCGAAGCCTCTGACTGGTCGTCGCGCGAACCCTTGGTCTTGAGCTGGAGCTCGTTATAAGCGGGAGTAAGGATATTCTTTGATTCCGCGCCGAGGGCATCCATGACATAACCGGTCAGCTCGAGGTTGATATTATAGCTCGGTACCGAGATCATCTCCGCGACGTGCGGGTTTATGCAGTGGTAATAACGTTCCTGCGACTCGTCGTATTTTGGCATCGGCAGTATACCAAAATCGGTTTCCATCTGGCGCAGCGTCTCGACCGCGTGGAACTCGTTATAATAGAACAGCGCGCGGTTGTCGATGAACATTTTATACGCGTCTCCGCCCGGCTTGCTGTTGCGTGACCAGCTATAACAGGTCGCGGTGTCATAGAACAGCGAGGTATATTTATCCCATATCGAAGCGGTCTTATCGCTCATGAAGGTTATCTCGGGCAGATCGTCGCCGGTTTTGGTTACAAACTTCACACCGCTGGCGATCATGCCGTTGGCAATGAAGTTGCAGTAGAAGTTCAGACCGTAACGGTCGGTTTCATCATATTTTCCGTCATTGTTGAGATCCGACGCGGCGTTGCGCGCCATAGAGATGAAGTTGTCTATTGTCCAGGTGTTATTTGCCATATGCGTATACGGGTCGTCGATCTGATAATCGCTTGCCATGCCTTTGTTGAACAGGATAATGGCGATCGTCTTTTTATATCCGATCTCGATATCGCCCGTAACCATATACAGCTTATTATCAATGGAAAGATCTTTTACACAGTTCTGATCCCACCAGGGCGCGCCGAGGTCAAGTGAGGGTATCGACTTTAAATTTACAAGGAAATTTGACTGCGAAAGCGCCGCGGAACCGCGCGGGGTGATGCAGGACATGTCAAATTCATAGTCGTTTGTCTGTATGGTCTTTTTCAAGTCATCGCCGTTGTTTGATTTCGGATTAAACACTGAGAATTTAATGCCGAGCTTATCTTCGACATTTTTCATACGCTTATATGCGGCGTCGGCGAGCGCGTCGGCAGATTCTTCTGTATACGAGAAGTCATAGTCATGCCAGAATTCACTCGAATCGGGCGCCGGATATGCGTAAATGCGGAAATTATAGCCGTTGAAATTATAACCCGTGGGGATATTGGCAGCATAAGCCGTAGATTCCGGTTCTGATGTCCCTCCCGCCACTGTGGTATCTCCGCCTGTGGGTTTTTTGCCGCTGTTATCGGCGCAAGCCGCAAACAGCGACGCCACGGTGAGCGCCACAAGCAGCAGTGAGATAATGCGTTTCATTTTGTTACTCCTTTAGGAATTTTATACAATCTGACCGGAACCCTCCGGTCGGGATCAAACAAGCGCGAGCGTTTCCTTCGCCGCGTCGGACGAACTTCCAACAGGCGAAAATTCCATGCCCATATATCCGCCATACCCCGTTCCGTCCACGGCGGCGAATATATTGCGGTAGTTAAGCTCGCCAGTGCCGGGCTGATTTCTTCCCGGCACATCCGCGATATGCATATGCCCGATCAACTCCGCGTATTTGCGTATTGTGGGTATGATGTTGCCCTCTGAAATCTGCTGGTGGTATACGTCGTAGAGCACTTTTACTGCCGGGCTGCCGACCTCCTCGACAATACCGAACGCCTCGTAGGACGACGACAGAAAGTAGCCCCTGTGGTTGTGAAGCACGTTGAGCGGCTCGAGCACCAGTGTCACGCCCGCCTGTTCGGCGATAGGCGCGGCGGCGCGGAGCGCGAGCACGAGGTTTGTATGCTGTTCATAACGCGTTATGTCGTCGCGCTGCTGACCGCAGGTCACGATCAGCGTCTTGCAGTTTAACAGATTTGCTGTCGCGATGCTTTCGCGCACCGCGGCTATAAACGCCGGGATACCCGAACGATCGGACAATTTTTTGTTGTTCCATTCGGCAGAAACGGCGGCGTCGCGCGAACCTACGCAAAAAGCGGCGAGCGCCAGCTCGTTTTCTTCAAGCCGCTTAGCTATAGCGGGGATGTTTTTGTTTTCCCAGCCCCAGAACTCGACGGCGCCCAGCCCGCTCGCGCGCGCGGCTGCGAATCTTTCATCAAAAGAATGCTCGCCGAACAGCATTTCTATGCAAGCTGAAAGCTTAATCATAATTCAACCGGCTTTCCGGTGGTTATAGATTCGTTTGCGGCAAGAACCAGCTTCAAGCTGCTCAGCGCGTCGCGGTACGGCGAACGGATTGCCCCCGGATCACCGGTCTTAACCGCGTTTATAAATACTTTATCCTCGGTGATGCCAGAATCGAACTCGTTGTGCGTCACTTCCTCGCCAGACGCGTCGCGATATTTCACGAACGAACGCAGTCCGTATTCGATCGTAGCGTCGGGGCAGTAAATATTCAAACCGTTCTGCATCCCGCCGCCCGCGACAACGTAGTCGGCGGTGTAAAGCGTGGCGATTATGCCGTTTTTAAAGGTTATTACCGCCGATGAATAATCGTCGACGTCATAGCCCGGCACGCCCGCCGCTTCGGGGTCTACAATGCCTTTACCCGCGGAGGCGTAAATCCTCGCCGGTTCGCCGAACAGGTTGCGCGTCATATCAAAGATGTGGATGTTCTGCTCCACGATTTGACCGCCGGAGGTTTCCATTTTGCGCCACCACCAAACGCCGGGGATTCCTCCCACCCACGCGCCGGTAACAAGCCCGATTTTTTTACCCTTTATGTATTCCTTTGTTTTATCGATGATGCCCAGATAGCGGTCTTGGAAGCCGACCGCGGTGATAAGTCCTTTTGCTTCCGCCGCCTCGCAGATTTTTTCCGCGAGCTTGTAGTCAAGCGCCATCGGTTTTTCCACAAGGAAGGGAATACCCTTGTCGATAACCTTAAACTCGATTTCGCCGTGGCAGTGCGGCGGCACGCAGATATACACCGCGTCGGGCGTAATCTCGTCGAGCATCACCCTGTAGTCTGTGTAGGTTTTCGCGGTGCCGCCCGTGCGCTGCTTAAAATTTTCCGCGCGCTCGGGAATGATGTCGCAAAAGCCCAAATATTCGACGTCGTCTTGGTTGACCAGATGGGAGAGGTGCCAGCCGGCGATTCCGCCGCAGCCGATAAACGCGATTTTTACCTTGTCCATATGAGTCTCCTTATATATAATAATAATTATGATATTTTATATGAACGGCGCTGAAAATATGCGTTTTTCCGGAAACCCGGGTGAATTATTACAGACTGTCGTATTCGTTGCAGAGTACATAGCGCGAAGGCTCGTCCTCCTCGATGGGAGGGAAGCGTCCGGCTTCTTCATAAAACCTGTTGTCGGTATTATCGTCGTTAACTTTTGAAACCTCTCCGACCAGACAGATACCCGCGCCTTCTTCTGCCCAGAACGAGTGATATTGCCGCTGGCAGAGCGTGGTGCTCTCGCCGGGGGTGAGCGTCACTGTGCCGCCCGCAGGTATAGTATAGTGGCGACCGTCAACCTTCACGGTCACATCGGTGGTGTCAAATTTGTCGTCCTCGGTGGAGTTGTATAGTTTTACAATCAGGTTTCCGCCGCCGCGGTTGATTATGTCCTCCATCTTGCTCCAATGGAAGTGGTACGGGGTTACCTGATTTTCGTATACGCGCATAATCTTTTCGGCGTACGGCTTTTTGTCGGCGGGATTTTTCGGGTTGCCGTTGCGTATGGTGAAAAGCGTAAGCCCGACTTTCATATAATCGCCCGAGCCGAAATCGGTTAAATCCCAGCCTAAATTGTTTTGGCGGATCTCATCGTACTCAGAATTTTTCGAAAATTTTTGTTTCCACTCCTCTGGTGAAAAGAACGCGAACGGCGGTAATTTGATGCAGTGCTTATCAAGCAGTTCCGCAAAAGCGTGCAGCTCCGCGTTCACAAACGAACGTTTCATCTCAATATTTTATACTTTTTACACGTTAAAGAAGATATAATATTTTTTCTTTGTCGTGGACAGTATTATCCTCCGTATAAATTATTTTGCGGTTTATAGGTATTATACAACATTATGCCTGCAATGTAAATATAATAATTAAAAATAAAAAAAACCGGCTGTGCGTTGTCATACTAATATTTAATAATTCACT
>DHAH01000111.1:9051-11515 GCA_002397345.1 Clostridiales bacterium UBA4959 | reverse complement strand
TCCCAGCTGAGCTACGCCCCCGGAACAATGGAATACACAGTTTTTATATAAGAACCAGTATTCCGTAACGTGCGATAGTATACCATATCCACGCGAAAAAATCAAGCCCTAAATCGATAATTATTAAAAATATTTATTTTTTATGGTCAATTTTCACCTTAAATTGTCCTCAAGCTTGATTTTACAACGATTTTATAGTATAATAAAGTAAAATAACATTCGGAGATGTAAACAAGTGCAAAATAACAATAATTCATCGCGCACGGTGTTGTTGACCGGCGGAGCGGGTTATATAGGCAGCCACATCGCGGTCGAATTGTCTGCGCGCGGATACAGGGTCGTCATTGTCGACGACATGCGCAACGCCGACGAGAGCGCGCTGCGCGGTATCGCTCAAATCACCGGCTCGGAACCGATATTTCACAAATTCGATGTGCGCCATACAGCCGCGCTGCGTGAGGTAATGGAAAAATACGAGATAAACGACGTCGTCCACCTCGCCGGTCTGAAAGCTGTCGGCGAATCGGTAGCGAATCCGCTCGAATATTACCGCGTCAATCTCGGCACGACGCTTTCGCTGCTCGAGGTAATGAGCGAACGTGGCGGAAGGCTGATTTTTTCATCATCGGCGACTGTCTACGGCACACCCGAGCGCGTGCCGGTCGACGAGGGACAGCATGCCGGCGATTGTTTCAACCCGTATGGGCGCACTAAATATTTCAACGAACAGATTATTACCGATGCAGTCGCCGCTTCGAAGGGCAAGCTGTCCGCCGTGCTGCTGCGTTATTTCAACCCCATCGGGGCGCATCCCAGCGGACTGATCGGCGAAGTGCCGCGCGGCATACCCAACAACCTGATGCCCTATATCACGCAGGTCGCCTCAGGCAAGCGCGAGAAGCTGTCTGTTTACGGCGACGATTACGATACGCGCGACGGCACAGGTGTGCGCGATTATATCCATGTGGTCGATCTGGCGAAGGGGCATGTCGCGGCGCTCGACTGGCTGGCGGGGCACGGAGAGGGCGAAACAGAGATTTTTAATCTCGGCATGGGAAAAGGGAGCAGCGTTTTCGAGATTATTAACGCGTTCGAGCGCGTGAATAATATAAAGATACCCAGCGAGATCACGGAGCGCCGAGCGGGCGACATTGCGGAGTATTACGCCGACCCGTCGAAAGCCGAGCGCGAGCTGGGCTGGCGCGCCGAGCTGACGCTCGACGACATGTGCCGCGACGCATGGAACGCCGAACGCAAGCTGAACGGGATATTATTATAATAATAGAATGGAGCAGAGGCATGATGTCTCTGCTCCCCTGCTTGTTGTGCGGGTTATATAATACTAAAATTCGATAATTAAACAATCTGCGCCAAAAAATCGAATAGCCGTTATTTTACCATATCCAGCAGATACCCGTACCCCTCCCGCGCCATTTCTTCTTTTGGGACGAACCGCAGCGACGCGCTGTTGATGCAATACCGCATTCCGCCCGCCTCCTTCGGACCGTCGTCGAACACATGACCCAGATGGGCGTTCCCCACGCGGCTGCGCACCTCCGTCCTGACCATCCCATGGGAGGTATCGCGCTTTTCGTGGACTACATTCGGGTCAATCGGCTTGGAAAAGCTGGGCCAGCCGCAGCCGGATTCAAATTTATCGTTCGAAACAAAGAGCGGTTCGCCCGTTGTGACGTCCACATAAATCCCGGGTTTGAAGTTGTTCCAGAATTTATTTTTGAACGGAGGCTCTGTCGCGTTTTCCTGCGTCACTTCATACTGCTCCGCGGTCAGCGTTTTATGCAGCGTATCGGTGTCCGGGGCGCTGTAAGCGTCGGGGTTGACAACCGATAACGCCGCTTTTAAGAATTTATCATTTGAGATATGACAATAGCCGCCCGGATTTTTTACCAGATATTTTTGGTGGTATTCCTCCGCGGGGGTGAAATTTCGCAGCGGCTCCACCTCGATCGCGACAGACGCGCCGCAGCGTTCCTGCAGCCGCGCGATGGAGCGCTCGATAACCGGCAGATCTCCGTCGTCGGTATAGTAGATGCCGGTACGGTATTGCGTACCGTGGTCGCCGTCCTGCCGGTTGACGCTGACGGGGTCAATAGAGTCATAGTATAACTCAAGTAAAAATGTCAGTGGAACAATTTCAGAATCATAGACCACGCGCACCGTTTCCGCGTGACCCGTGTTTCGGCGGCACACATCCTCATAGGTCGGGTTTTCCGTTTTCCCGTTCGCATAGCCGGTTTGCGTGGACAACACGCCCCTGACCGACGCAAGGTATTTCTCCGTCCCCCAAAAACAACCGCCCGCAAGATAAATTTCCGACATAACGCACCTCGTTGTTTTTACACTTTTTAACTATATAATACTAAAATTCGATAACTAATGAAAAATTCCGCGTCAAAACCCATATATTCAAGCTTTGGGCACGGATTTTTACCGAGTTTATAAT
>DHAH01000111.1:5569-8860 GCA_002397345.1 Clostridiales bacterium UBA4959 | reverse complement strand
TACCGAGTTTATAATCGAATTTAAGTATATGTAATAAATTGAATTTTTAGTTTCCGTATTGATACGGCACATAAGGGAGTATCGCCCAAGTGACATCATCCGCCGAAATACTCTTTGCTTCCAATCCTTTATATCCGGCGGTCGTTTCAAAACAAGGATATTTATCACATTCGACACAAGCGGCAAGACCTTTTTCATGCGCACATTTTAATGAATCGCACATTCCCTTTTCGTCGTTACAATGACATCCCTCAGTGTTGCAACCCGAACAACGCATTGAACAATCATACGCACCGTAAACATGGTCTGAATGTTCCACCAGCTTTTTTCTAAATTCTTCACTGATTGTATCACCGGTATAATGCAAACATAAATCACATCTATGACCGCATAGAGAATAAAAAGCATTTTCGCTCGGTAATGGCTTGCGATTAGGCTTTTTCTTAATTTCTATCAGCTTTTTGACTTCTTCCAATATATCAAGAGCAGCGACATCAATAAACATCCACTTACCATCATGATAGGTTTTAGAATTTTCGTAATAATCTTGTATATACTGCGAAAACTCGCTTTTAACCATTTCAAACTTTTCTCGTTCGGATTTACCGAAGATGATAAGGAATGTGAACTTTTCTTCGTGTATATAAACAGTTAAAATCGTTTTTTTGCTCTGCTTAAATTTAAGTTCATTATTCCCGTTTCCAACTTCATTAAGCCGGTATTTTCCGCGCATAAATTTTACTGTTTCACGGCTAACTTTTTGCAGTTCGGTCGTCATAGTATCTCGCTTTGCTCCTGTTTGTTAAATAAATAATTAATAATATCTATTTTAATTTTACCATATAAATTATCATTTTGCTATATAAACTAAAATAAAAAGAAAGAAGTCGATTACAGGAAATCAACTTCTTTCGACATATTGTACTGGTCGGAGTGAGAGGATTTGAAC
The DNA here is from genome assembly GCA_002397345.1 of Clostridiales bacterium UBA4959. Lineage (GTDB taxonomy): Bacteria > Bacillota > Clostridia > Oscillospirales > CAG-272 > DTU078. The sequence goes on along the minus strand of DHAH01000111.1, from coordinate 7,911 downwards.
CTCCGGCCTCTTGGTCCCGAACCAAGCGCTCTACCGAACTGAGCCACACCCCGTCTGCACTTTTGCATGCGCTACATTATAGCACAATCCGCCGGATTTGTCAATAGCGGAGAAAAAAATAAGCGCAAAACAGATAAAAATTAACAAAACCACATCACAGCGCCAGCCGTTCGAACCCGCCGCGCGACGGGACGCAGGTGTATGTGAAGCCGCAGTCACGGAGCAGCTCATATGCGCGTGTAATATCGTCGCCGAATTCCTCGGGTTTATGCGCGTCGCTGCCGACCACGGTCAGCTCGCCGCCGCACTCGCGGTAAAGTGCGACAATTTCGCCGTGGGGCATAGGCATATCCAGCCCTTGACGATAGCCGGAAGTATTGACCTCCAGCGCGATCCCGTGCGAAACCAGCTTTTCGAAAATCGCGGCGAGCTTATCACGGAAGCGGATAAAATCAACCGTTCTGCCCGCTTGCCGCATATATCGATAAGGGTATGTAAGATGCGCGAGCGCATAATTACGCCCGGTATTTTCTCGCGCAAAATCCAACAGCTCAAGTGTTTGTGAAAAATAGCGTTCTAACCAATACCGACACATTTCGTCGGTCATCTGTTTAAAATCCCAAAAATAAAAATCGGGCACATCCCGCATGTTGTGCAGCGAAAGCAGCACATATTCAAAGTCGTTCCGCGCTAAAAACTCCTGCGCCTCGCGCGGGCGGTGATGCGGCTGGCCAAGCTCGATCCCCCGTATAATCCGCAGCCTGCCCGCATATGTTTCACGCGCCGATTCAAGCGCGCGGCGGTCGGCGTCGGCGTCGTAACTCCCGTAAATACCGTCGAGCACACCGTCGATGTCAAAATGGTTCGTCACCGCTAAAATATCCGCGCCATTTTTCAACGTGGCGGCGTAAGCCTGCTCGGGCGGCATATGGCAGTCAAATGAAAAATCATTGTGGGTATGCAAATCGGCTATTATGCGTCCGTTTATCAATGTATGTGCCTTCTTTTTTAATGTATATTTTTATAGCGGATATATTATATCATAAATATCACAAATATCGCGGCGTAGGGGCGGCGTTCTGCCGCCCGCGGGAGGTTACAGCGGCGATTTATGCAATTTTGATTATATCACAAATACCACGGCGTAGGGGCGGCGTTCTGCCGCCCGCGTGTTAATGACCGCCCCTGCAAGGCAGTTCTGTGCGCCTATTATACCATAAAAATCGTCATTGTAAAAGCGTTCCGTTAAAAATACTTGTAAAACCGCCATTAATGTGGTATATTTAGTATATGAACCGTAAATTTAGTCTGACGGCGGCGGGCGCTGCCTTTTGTCTTATAGTTATTTTCATCCATGTGATCTCCCCCGTCATCAGCGGCGCGGATCGCTCCACACCCGGTTACGCTGTCGCATTGACGGCGTGGCGGCTCTCCACATTCGTTGTGCAGGGGTTTATACTGCTCGCCGGGGTCAAGCTCGGATTGAAATTCAATGCCGGGTTATCTGCGGGAGCAAGCCCCGGTTCCGCATCAAACGTCCTCTGGGGCGATTATTACCGCTCGCGCCTGACGCGTATCGTACTGCCGTATATAGCGTGGGTGGTCGTGTATTACCTGTGGTTTTGGCTGCGCGGTTATTTCGCTTTTTCGCCTCTGTCGCTGCTGCGCTATATTTTTATCGGCGATCTTTCGGCGCATTTCTATTTTGTCGTTGTAATCGTACAGTTTTACGCTTTAGCCCCGCTGTGGAGGACGCTTGCGACACACGCCCCCGCCGCTTTCGCGCTGCCTGCCGCCGCACTTATCTCGCTGCTGTCAGCGCAATATCTGCCGTACATGCTCGATTTTTTCTGCGGGATCAAGGATTTCGCGTGGTCTGACCGTATATTCACGACCTATCTGATCTGGTGGGTCGCCGGACTGTATATCGGCCGCGACTGGGATAATTTTGCGGCATCGCTGCATGCGAGCCGGTGGTTTTTTGCCGTCGCGACGCTGCTTGCGGGCGCGTTTGACGCGGCGCTGTGCTATAACGTATATGTCGGCGGTGTAATTTTCGGCTACGCCGAGCCGGTGCATATGCTGTACAGCATATGCGCGATAATGCTGGCGCTGGCGCTGGGCGGGGAAATTGCCGCGTTGTCACAAAAACGGGAGGGGCAGAGCCGCTACCCTGCAAGTGTACGAATTATTAATGCCATTGACCGCGCGGGGTATGGTATTTACCTGTCGCATGTGTTGATTTTATCGGCGGTGACCGCCGCACTCGATTTCTTTGGTATACAGCGGTTGTCTGTGCGTTTTATAATCGCGGCTGTGGCTACATATGTGCTGTCGCTGAC
>DHAH01000111.1:4560-5419 GCA_002397345.1 Clostridiales bacterium UBA4959 | reverse complement strand
AGACGAATTAAAATCGCATATAAAGCGGAGGAAACAATTAAATGAAAGCATTCATGGGTAAAAATTTTTTGCTCGACGGTGAAACGTCGCGTGTTTTATACCACAACTACGCCTCGGAGCTGCCAATTATCGACTACCACTGTCACCTGAACCCGCGCGAGATCGCGGAGAACCGCACGTTCTCCAACATCGCCGAGCTGTGGCTGGGCGATACCGTGAATGGCGGCGACCACTATAAATGGCGTGCCATGCGCTCATGCGGAATCGCGGAGAAATATATCACCGGCGATGCGTCGGATTACGAAAAGTTCCGCGCTTATGCTTCGGCAATGCCCAAACTGGCGGGCAATCCGCTCTACCACTGGTCGCATCTGGAGCTGCGCCGCTATTTCGGCTGGGAGGGCGTACTCTGCGCCAACACCTGCGACGAAGTGTGGTCGCTCGCCGCCGACGCGCTCGCCATGCCCGAGTTTACCGCTCGCGAGATTATAACGCGCTCGAACGTCGAGGTCATCTGCACGACCGACGACCCCGCCGACACGCTGGAGTATCACGACGCGTTGAAATTGGCGTATGAGCACGGCGAATTTACCACGCGTGTATTGCCCGCGTTCCGGCCCGACCGCGCGATTAACTGTGAGCGCGCCGGTTACACCGATTATATCGCGCGCCTGTCTCAGGCGTCAGGCGTGAAAATCACCGATTTTGATTCGTTGTGCTCCGCCCTGACCGCTCGGATCGACTGGTTCGCGGCGCACGGATGCCGCGTGTCCGACCACGGCATCGACGTTGCCGTGCCCTTCGCCGAGCCGATAAACCGCAAGCAGCTTGACGATACGCTCGCGGCGGCGATTAGCGG
>DHAH01000111.1:1275-4383 GCA_002397345.1 Clostridiales bacterium UBA4959 | reverse complement strand
GTGTTAAATTAGATGAAACAAATATTGCGGCGTTCAAGACTGCGCTGCACTGCCGGCTCGCGGGCGAATATAAAAAACACGGCTGGATAATGCAGATCCATTACGGAGTGCTGCGCAACGTCAACCCCGTGACGCACAAAACGCTCGGCGCCGACTGCGGCTGCGACGTTATCGGCGGACGCTCCTCGATCGAGCAGCTTGCGGCGCTGCTGGGCAGAATCGCGGCGGAAACAGGGCTTCCGCGCACGATAATATATTCGGCTAACCCGGCGGACAACGCCGCCGTCGGAGCGCTGATAGGCGCGTTTCAGCAGAGCGGCGACGGCATGCCGACCTGCTATCAGGGCAGCGCGTGGTGGTTCTGCGATAACAAGCAGGGTATACGCGAGCAGCTTACGTCGCTCGCCAACCTGTCGGCGCTCGGTTGCTTCCCCGGCATGCTCACCGACTCGCGCAGTTTCGTTTCATACCCCCGGCACGAATATTTCCGGCGGATTTTCTGCAACCTGATCGGCGAATGGGTCGAAGCGGGCGAACTGCCCGCCGACATAGACGCGCTCGCGGAGCTGGTGATGGACGTGGGGTATAACAACATCAAGCGGCTGCTGCAAGCAGCCGATCGAGCATGAATAACAATTTTTCAAAACTTAAATTATATGATATGAGAGCACTTAACGCTAAAGCTGACGAAATTATCGCATATTTACACACTCTTCCAGAAGTAAAATCTTGTGAATTGTATGGCAGCATTGCCAACGGTAATGCTGATAAATTCTCCGATATTGATATTTGTGTTGATGTGTCAGGTTGTGATAATGGGACATTTATGAAAACTCTACCACAGTTAATGAAAAAACGTTTCTTGGTTATTTGGCATGATTATGCCCTTTCGCTTGTACCGGAACAATATGTTGTATCAATTGCGCTTGATGAAAAAAATCCGTTCTGTGTTGTCGATTTGAAATGTATTGCTACGCCTCATGTTTCAATTATTAAAAAAGAAGATATCAATAATGACCCTTATTTTCATTTGATAAAGTTGTGGGTAGTAAATTTAAAACATTATATTCGCGGAACGGGCTGCACTCGTGACATTCAAAAAATGGGTCGGCGTACCATAGGGGATGGCTGTGTAAATATGTCAAATGCGCAAATCCTTGAAGAAATATTACATCGGCTAAATAATAATGTTACTTCCGATACGGCAAAATATATATCAAGTTGTAAAAAAGTATGGGACTTGGAGGGTTTAAAGTGAAATACCCAGAGTTACTTAAAAGGGGGAACACTATTGGTATCTGCGCTCCGTCTACCGGCGCACCCGGAGAGGTGCTGTCAGCGCGACTTGACAATGCCATCGCGAATGTTAAAGCGATAGGTTATAATGTGATAGAAACCGCTTCGGTTCGCCGCGCTGAAAAATGCGTCAGCGCGAGCAGCGAAATCCGCTCGTCAGAATTTATGAGTTTGTATGAAAATCCCGATGTGGCGCTAATCCTGCCGCCTTGGGGCGGCGAGTTCCTTATGGACATGCTCCCGTATCTGGATTTTGGAAAGCTCTCTTCCCTACCTGCGAAATGGGTTTGCGGATATTCGGATATAAGCACATTGACATTCGCGCTGACACTTGTCAGCGACATTGCGACTGTACACGGGTCTAATCTTCTTAATATGGGGTTTGCTCGCATTCACGAAAGCGATTTACGGGCATTTGAAGTTATGTCATGTCCTGTGACCGAGCAAAAAAGCTGGGATACATACGGCGGATATACAGACTGGAGCGATTTTACAAAAGAAATATATCAACTTGATAAACTGTCTATCTGGAAGTCTTTACGGGGAGAATCCCATATTTCCTTCAGTGGGATGATGATTGGCGGCTGTTTGGATGTCATATGCAAGCTGCTTGGCACACGTTTTGCGCCGGTTGAAGCGTTTATAGAAAAATATAAGCAGTACAGTTTTATATGGACGCTGGAAAGCTGTGAAATGACCGCGCCGGACATTTACCGCACATTCTGGCAGATGCGTGAGTGCGGCTGGTTCAAATATTGCAACGGGATAATCATCGGACGTCCTGACGGATATGCCGATAAACGTGACTTTACACTGCTCGATGTTTTTAATCAGGGGCTTGGAGACTTGAATGTGCCGGTTATATATGACGCGGATATTGGGCATGTTCCACCACAAATGCAGATTGTGAACGGAGCGATTGGCAGGGTTGAATTTGCTAACGGAAAAGCGACAGTCCGACAGAGTTTATTGGGATAATCGCAATAAAATAATAGTTTTGTATTATTTTAATTAAATATCAAAACTTTTATAGGTGTTCCACGGTATGATAAAATGGAACAAACCCGCTCCACCGCCGTCTATAATCAACGAGACCACGTGAGGACGTGGTACTATTATAGCACGGAATATTGTGGGAGCTTTATTATTCCGTCAGCAATCAATTAACGAAAGGAACCCTATCCCAATGAAAAAGCTATTATTATTACTCCTTGTCACCGGCCTTCTGCTCGCGTCGTGCGCCACAGGCAAAACGGGCGGCGCCGATACCTCGGGTAAAACCACCTCGGGTGAAACAACCGCCGAAGAAACAAAATCCCCTGTCGAATCAGTGAACGAAATGACGCTTTCTGATATAATGGAGAAAATCATCGACAGTGTGGAGGATATGCCCGAGGTCTGGGACCTTGAACTGAACGCCGAAAACTTCCCCAATTACGCCTTCGTCGATTATAAAGACGGATATGAAGGTCTGTGCAGCGAAGCAATGATGAATATCACCACACACTCTGTGGTGCTGGTGCGCGTACCCGATGGCGAGGACGCCGCTGCGGTCGCCAAACATATCAAAGATAACGCCAATCCGAATAAATGGGTCTGCGTCAGCGCGGACAAAGTCGTCGTGCGCCAGTATGGCAACACAATCGCGCTTGTTATGAGCTATACGCAGATCGCAAATCAGGTTATCTCCAACTTCGATAAGCTCAACGGTGCCGAAACGCCCGTCGAGGACCGCTACGTACCGCAAGAAACCACCGCAGCTAAATAAGCACGGGGAACGAGGGACGGGGGAGAACGCGGGGGGGCGGGGGG
>DHAH01000111.1:0-1138 GCA_002397345.1 Clostridiales bacterium UBA4959 | reverse complement strand
CCCAGACCCCCGCAACTCTGGGGGATTAAGTTTTTATTACTTTACAATCAATGAAAAACATGTAAATTTTAATTAAAACACCTCATACCACTCTTTATACACATCTTTCGCTGCCGGTGCGGGTGACCATCCACTTCGGCAGTTTGATTTTTCACTATGTATATGAAAAAAATATGTGACATCGTAATAACCGCGATTTTTACGGCGATTATATTCGGGTTCGGAATAGCTTCGCTTGCGTTTCATGACGCGGACATCTCGGTTTCCGAGCGGCGCGTGCTTGCAAAACGTCCTGCGCTTACCTCCGAAACGTTTTTTTCGGGTTATTACGCGAAACAAACGGATTTATACTTTTTTGACCATTTCCCCGCCCGGGAGCTGCTGCGCTCGCTTGACGCGCATCTGCGGTTCGGGCTTTTCGGGTTACGCGAAAATAACGGCGTTATGGTTAAGGATGGGTTCGCGGCAAAGATCGCTTCCCCGCTTGATGAAAAGCAGATAAAATACGGCGCGGCGAAATTCAATAAAATTATTGAAGATTATTTAAACGGCTCAAAGGTTTATATCAGCGTAATTCCCGATAAGAATTATTATCTGACCGCTCCGGACGAATATAACCGTTTTGATTACGAACGGCTGATCCGGCTGGTGCGCGACGGCGTACCCGACGCCGTGTATATCGATCTGTTCGAGGTATTGTCAAAAGAAGATTATTACCGCACCGACATTCATTGGAATCAGCCTCGGATTCTGCCCGCCGCGCAGGAGCTTGCCGATAAAATGGGACTGGGCGCCAGTCTTTCGCCCGAAGGCGGATTTACCGCGCACGAATATTATCCTTTTTACGGCTCGAATTTCAGATATTCCGCGCTGCCGTTTAAGCCTGACACGCTGGTTTACCTGACCAGCCGCGCTATCGACGAGGCGGTTATGACAGGGATAAGCTTCGAGGGCGGGCTGCCCGTTTACGCCGCTGATAAACTCGGCGGGCTGGACGCGTATGACGTTTTCGCCGCCGGACCGCAGGCGGTATTGACAGTAACAAGCCCGCTCGCCAAAACCGACCGCGAGCTAATAATTTTTCGCGACAGTTTCGGCAGCAGCGTCGCGCCGTTATTGCTCGAGGGTTACGCCAAGG
>DHAH01000173.1 GCA_002397345.1 Clostridiales bacterium UBA4959 | reverse complement strand
TTTTTATGCGGTGTTGCCTTAGAAAATTATTGTATTCATATACTATTTCATATGTATCGTATTGCTTCTTTAATTCTTCCTGTAATTTTATTATTTCATTGAGCGGCGTTCTTAAATAAAACATCTCCGTATGATTATACCGGCTCAAATTTATAATAAAATTATTGCATAAAAGTTTTTCTTTATGAAAAAGAAGCGAATACTCCATATAATAAAATCTCTCTTTGTAATTTGCCAGCCGCAAAACTACGTTATCATATTTCTCCTTCACTGTCAATATTATTTTTATATTTATACTCTCGATTGACAAAACAAGCGTGTCGATTTATAATATTAGTATAATTTCCATAAAACTATACAGGTAAAATAAATGCAAATCTCACAGCGCCTTGACCTCTATATCGCAGAGCGCGAGGGCATATCGCGCTCTGCGGCGCAAAAATTGATCGAGTGCGGCGCGGTTACCGTAAACGGCGGCGATAAGCCCAAAAATTATCGCCTGCGCGAGGGCGACGAGGTTGAGTGCGATCTGCCGGAACCTGTCGCGCTCGACACCGAGCCGGAGAATATACCGCTCGACATCGTTTATGAGGACGCTTCGATGCTCATCGTGAACAAGCCAAAAGGCATGGTCGTCCACCCCGCGCCCGGACACAGCGGCGGCACGCTTGTCAACGCGCTGCTGTATCACTGCGGAGCGAGCCTGTCCGGCATCAACGGTGTAATCCGGCCGGGCATCGTGCATCGCATCGACCGCGATACCAGCGGTTTGCTTTGCGTGGCGAAAACCAATGAAGCGCACGAATCGCTGGCGCGCCAGATCGCGTCCCACACACTCGAGCGCCAGTACAGGGCGATTGTGCTGGGCAATATCAAGGACGAGCGCGGCACCGTCACCGCTCCCGTGGGGCGTCATCCCGTCGACCGCAAGAAAATGGCTGTCGTCGCGGACGGGCGCGGCGCCGTGACGCATTACAGCGTTGTGGAGCGTTACGACAGCACAAGCGGCGTTTTCACCCAGCTCGCGCTGCGGCTCGAAACGGGTCGCACGCACCAGATCCGCGTGCATATGGCGCATATCGGGCATCCCGTGCTGGGCGACACCATCTACGGACGCGGCACGAAGTGGGAGCTTGCCCACGCGGAGCTGCTGTGCGGTCAATGCCTGCACGCCAAAACGCTGGAACTTTTCCACCCCGTCACAGGCGAGCGCATGCGGTTCGATTCCCCGCTGCCCGGGTATTTTATGGACACAATTAATTTATTAAACGGAAATAAAAACGGGAGTACGGTCACTTTTCAATTCTCAGAATAGCAGAGAAAAGCTCCGCAAAAACTATCGAAAAAATAAAAATTTTATAGATAGATTTATAAAGATATTGCCTTAATTTGCGGTTCCAAGGGGGACTTTCCCCCGTAGACAACTTTTCTTCGAGAGAAAAGTTGTCTATAGCGGGACAGCTCGAGGGCAGCGCCCTCGATCGTACCCCCGTACCCCCGTACCCCCGTACCCCACGCGCTGCAGCGCGATTTATAAAATATATGGAGGTCCATGGAAGCTATGCGTACATTTTACACCTCTCCAACAGACGATTGGAACCGTGCGCTGCCCATCGGCAACGGGCGATTAGGCGCGATGATCTTCGGCGGCGTTCACAGCGAGCGCATCCAGTTCAACGAGGACAGCCTGTGGTACGGCGGCCCGCAAAACCGCGTCAACCCCGACGCGCTGCCCAATCTTGCCGAGCTGCGCGCGCTCATCCTCGCGGGTAAAATCCGCGAAGCGCAGCACCTCACAGTGCAGGCGTTCACCGGTCTGCCCGAAACGATGCGCCCCTACCAGACGCTATGCGACGCGTATATCTCGATATCGCACGGCAAACGCGGTAATCCCGGAAGCTACGAGCGCGCGCTCGACCTCGAGCGTGCCGTATCGACCGTCGAATACAATATTGACGGCGCGAAATACCGGCGCGAGCTCCTCGCGTCCGCGCCCGACAATGTGATCGCCATGCGATTCTCGGGCGACACGGCGTTTTCACTCGAGTTCCGCATAGATCGCGGACGCTATTACGATACCTGCGGCGCGAGGGACGGGCTTGTGTTTTTATCGGGCGCGACGGGCGGCGGCGGAGTGAACTTTGCCGCTGCCGCGGGCGCGAAATGCGACGGAAGCGTATCCACGCGCGGCGAATATCTCATCATCGAGAACGCGCGTGAGGTTCTGCTCGCTTTCGACGGTGAAACGACTTTCCGCTGCGAGGATCCGTTCGATACCGCGTGCGCGCGTGTAAAGTCGGCGCTCGAAAAGGGCTGGGATGCGCTGCTCGCCGACCAAGTTGCCGATTACAGGCGTCTGTTCGGGCGTATGTCGCTTTGTCTGCATAACGAGGGCGAAGAAAACCCGCGCGACAACATACCAACCGATAAGCTGCTCGCCAATCTGCGCGAGGACGGCGACGACAGCAGCTTTCGCGCGGCAGCGGAGCTGTACTTCGCGTTCGGACGCTATCTGCTCATCTCGTGCAGCCGGCCGGGAACGCTGCCCGCGACGCTTCAGGGCATATGGAACCGCGACTTCACACCGCCGTGGGACAGCAAATACACCATCAACATCAACACCGAAATGAATTACTGGCCCGCAGAGTGTTGCAACCTTGCCGAATGCGCCGAGCCGCTGTTCGACCTTGTGGAGCGTCTTGCCGTGACCGGACGCAAAACCGCGCGCGAAATGTACAACTGCGGCGGTTTCGTCACCCACCACAACACCGACATCTGGGCGGACACCGCGCCTCAGGACCGTTATATACCCGCTACATACTGGGTCATGGGCGGCGCATGGCTGGCTCTGCACATGTGGGAGCACCACACCTATAACCCGAGCGACACGGATTTTCTGCGGCGTTTATATCCCGTATTGCGCAGTGCTGCGGAGTTTTTCGTCGATTTCCTCATCGAGGTGGACGGCAAGCTTGTTACCTGCCCGTCGGTTTCGCCCGAGAACACCTACATAATGCCCTCCGGCGAATCGGGCTGCCTGTGCTACGGCGCGTCGATGGACACGCAAATCCTGCGCGACCTGTTCTCCGCGGTGATAAGCGCGTCAGAGCTGCTCGGTGAGGACGGCGATTTCGCGTGCAAACTCAAAGAAATACGCGGTAAGCTGCCCCCCGCGTCGATCGGTAAGCACGGTCAGATCATGGAATGGCCTGTCGATTATGACGAAGCCGAGCCGGGTCACCGGCACATCTCGCAGCTCTACGCACTCTATCCGTCGTGGCAGCTCGGCGAGGAGCCGTTTTTCACCGCCGCGCGCAAAACGCTGGAGCGCAGGCTCGAACATGGCGGCGGTCACACGGGCTGGAGCCGCGCATGGATCACCTGCATGTGGGCGCGTCTGCGCGACGGCGGTCAGGTGGGCGAAAACCTGCGGCTGCTGCTCACCAAATCGACCTCCGACAACCTGTTTGACATGCATCCGCCCTTCCAGATCGACGGCAACTTCGGCGGCATCGCGGGTATAGCCGAGGCGCTGCTCCAGTCGCAGGGCGATACCTATGACATCCTGCCCGCGCTGCCCGACTGCTGGCGCGACGGCGAGGTGCGCGGACTGCGCGCGCGCGGCGGGGTCGAGTTCGACATCACATGGCGTTCCGGCAAGCCGACCTCGGTCGTCATGCGCGGCGGAACGCCCTCCGCAGGCGGCGGCAGCCGTACCGTAACCTTTCGCGGCGAAAAGCTCGGCGAGGGCGTGCTGACAAAACAGTGAGCAATCAATGTTAATAATGCGCTGATTTATAATAATTTATCGTTTTACGATAATATTTTCCGAATCTATACGTATTATTAAACACCCGTTCATAGATATAGTGGCAAGTTATAATATAATGTTATGACATGTTTATCTACATAAAAAAAATAACGGGGATAACGAATGAGTAATTTTGCAGGTAAGTTGAGCGAAATTATACGCGCTATCACGGGCGATGGCGTTGACCCGCACAGCCGGTTCAATTCCGCGATCATAGTCGCGGCGGGCAACGGCGCCCGAATGGGGAAAAACAGCCTGCAAACCAAGCAGATGACGGAGCTTGACGGCATACCGGTCATTGTGCGCGCGGTGAATGTTTTCGAGCGGTGCGAATTTATAAACGAGATTATTGTCGTCGGGCGCGCAGACGAGCTGGCGTTTTATGATGAGTTTAAAACTGCGTACGGCTGGAAAAACGTAAAACACGTGGTACCCGGCGGCGATACGCGCCAAAAATCGGTGTTCGAGGGCTTTAAGGTTATCGACGACCGCAGCGATTTTGTCATTATTCACGACGGCGCGCGTTGTCTTGTCACGCCCGAGATTATAGAACGCGTCACACGCGAGGCATATGTCTATGGCGCCGCGACCGCCGCCGAACGCGCGAAGGACACTATAAAAAAGGCTGATAAAAGCGGATTCATCGCCGAAACCGTAGACCGCGCGCTGCTGTGGCACGCGCAGACGCCGCAGATTTTTAAAACTGAGCTGTACCGCGCGTCGGCATATATCGCCGCGAAAAACGGTTATGAGGTCACCGACGACTGTATGCTCGCCGAGAATTTAGGCTTTAAAATCAAACTCGTCGACTGCGGTTATGAGAATATAAAAATTACCACGCCCGACGATTTCGACATAGCACACGCAATCCTCGGCACCCGCGTAAAACAAGAATGAAAACGGGGGGACGGGGGACGGGGGAACGCTGGGGGAATTTTT
>DHAH01000172.1:10642-14248 GCA_002397345.1 Clostridiales bacterium UBA4959 | reverse complement strand
TATAACGAACTATTATTAAAAAAATGGTTTATCTTCAATCAGGGTGGTGGTAATAATCCCATCGCTCAGACTAATTTATTGAAAAGTTTTTGCGGAGCTTTTAAAATTTTCAGCTATGCTAAAATTGAAAAGCGACCGTACCTCTCCCCCGTTTATTCGTATCTGCCTATGATAATGCTGGAGTTCTGCCCGCCAAAACCGAGCGAAATAGACATAGCGTAATCGATGTGCTTATTCATGGGCGCACCGGTGATGAGGTTCACGTTGCACTCGGCGTCGCGCTGAGTGCAGCCGACTGTGTGGGGCAGCGTCCCGGTCCCGATCGCCTTGACGCAGGCGATGATCTCGGTGATACCGCCCGGACCCATCATGTGACCCGTCGAACCCTTTGTCGAGCTGACAGGCGGCATATTACCGCCAAAAATGGCGTTTAGTGCTCTTGATTCCGCTATATCGCCTTTCACGGTTGCCGTGCCGTGCGCGTTCACATACCCGATCGCGGTCGGGTCAAGCCCCGCTTCGATGAGCGCGCGGCGTATGCAGTCGGCGGCGCCCGTACCGTCCGGCGAGGGCGATACCGGATGGAAGGCGTCCGATCCGGTCATAAATCCTGACAGTTCGGCCTCGATACGCGCCGAACGCGAGAGCGCGTGGCGCTCGGTTTCGAGGATAATCGCTCCGCCGCCCTCGCCGATGACAAAACCGTCGCGTGCGATGTCAAAAGGATGGCTTTCACCGGTTTTCGAAAGCGCCTTAGCTTTTGAAAGACTGTGAATGAACAGCGGATTAATCGCGGAATCGCCCGCCATGACTACAACGGCGTCGACGATTCCTGCACGCAGCAGCAGTGCGGCGGTGGTGACGGCGTCGCCGCCGGAGGAGCAAGCAGTGGAAACAGTCAGGCTTGGTCCGGTGATGCCGTATTCAATAGAAATATACGCGGCGGGCGTATTGCTCAGCGATTTCGATACAAAACGCGGGCTGACAGGCTTAGCGTTCGTGATGAAATCGCTGTGCTCGTGCCATATCGACGTCATGCCGCCTATAGCCGTACCCATAACAATGCCAACGCGATTGGCATCGCCAACGCGGTTGGCATCGCCAACGCGGTTGGCATCACCAACGCGGTTGGTATTGCTAACGCGGTTGGCATTGCTAACGCGGTTGGCATTGCTAACGCTGTTAGCGTCGCCGGCTTTGCCAGCTTCGCCAAAGCGGTTCGTCGGCGCCGCAAGCCCGCTGGCGCGGATCGCTTCTTCCGCGGCGATATACGCGAACTGCATGAAAGGGTCGAGATCGGACGCGCAGCGTGCCGAAAGGTAGTCGCGCGGGTCGAAATTTTTTATCTCCGCCGCGTGTGTGACAGGCAAATCGAGTGTGCTGATCTGTTTTATTTCTGCGATACCGTTTTCGCCGCGCAGCAGGGCGTTCCAGTAATTCTCAACGCCGATCCCCACGGGCGTAACCGCGCCCATGCCGGTAATGACGATTTTTTCTTTAATATCAGGCATTTAATTAAATCTCCTAAAAAATGTGTTTATTTATAACAATACCAATTCTTTAATAAAGCGGCAGGATCGGCATTGTACGGCTCTCCGGTAGCGTTAGCCGCCGCCTGTCGCGGGCGGCAGGCATTAAAATATGTAATTTATCCACATTTTAATGGGAGAATAGCGTGAAAAATTAAAGGTACGATATGGGCTTAATACACTGTAAAATCATATTAAATCTTCTTAAACGCCAGACATACATTGTGCCCGCCGAAGCCCAGGCTGACCGACAGTGCCAAATCACAATCGGTTTTACGCGCGGTAAGCGGCACATAGTCAAGGTCGCATTCGGGGTCGGGGCATTCCAATCCGATTGTGGGCGGCAGGATGCCGTCGCGCAGCGCGAGTATAGCGGCTATCGCTTCGATGGCGCCCGCGGCTCCGAGCATGTGACCCGTCATAGATTTTGTCGAGCTTATCGGGGTCGCCATTGCCTTTTCCGCACCCAACGCTTTTTTTATCGCGATTGTTTCCGCGCGGTCGTTATAGGGGGTGCCGGTGCCGTGCGCGTTGATATATATGCGCTCCGAGCCGGTATAGCCCGATTCGCGCAGCGAGTCGGTAATGGCGCGTGTGCCGCCCTCGGCGTCGGGCTGGGGAGCGGTGATATGATAAGCGTCGCAGGTGCAGCCGTAACCGCTCAGCTCGGCGTAAATTTTTGCTCCGCGAGCAACCGCGTGGTTATATTCTTCAAGTATCAGAGCGCCCGAGCCCTCTCCCATGACGAAACCCGCGCGGCGCGCGTCAAAAGGCAGGGAAGCCGCCGCCGGATCATTCGCGGTGGTCAACGCCTGCATGTTCGAGAAACCCGCGACCGCCAGCGCGTTGATTGTCGCTTCGGAGCCGCCCGTTATCATGGCGTCGGCGTAACCGTGGCGGATCATGCGCATAGCCTCGCCGATGGCGTTTCCGCCCGACGCGCAGGCGGTGACCGCCGGCATTGCCGGGCCGCGGCAGTTATAACGTATGGCGATCGAGCCGGAAGCGATGTTCGCGATCAGCATGGGGATGAACAGCGGCGATACGCGGCGCGGACCTTTCTCGAGCAATTTGGCGTGTTCGGTCATGAATGTCGAAATGCCGCCTATACCCGCGCCGAAGTAAACGCCCATGCGTTCGGGCGCGATTGTACCCGAAATGCCGCTGTCGTCCATTGCCTGACATGCCGCCGCCATGGCATATTGCGTGAATAAGTCGGAACGTGTAATCTCCGATTTATCCATGTACAGCTTGGGGTCAAAATCTTTCACCTCGGCGGCGAGCGTCGCTTTATGGTCGGCGGTGTCAAATTTTGTTATCGCGCCGATACCGCAGCGCCCGGCGACCAGTCCTTCCCAAAATGACGGTACATCGTTGCCCAACGGCGTCACCGCGCCCAGTCCGGTTATGACAACACGGTTCATATATGTTTACTCCTTATATTTTGCAAGTCTTTATAATTAAACATGTCCAAGGGACGTGTGAAACGCTCTCTTATTTCTTTTCTGTTAAAAAAAGTGAATCAACGGAATTCACAAGGCGAATTCCACGAAAGCATACTTAAGCTCTGCCTTAAGTATCCGGCAGGGGAAGTGTCCCCTGCACCTCTTCTACGGGGGAAGTCTCCCCCGAGCCCCCACTGGGTGCTATAATGCCCTGAAACGGTTGTAGCGTCGTTCGACCAGTTCAGTCGGGACGAGGGCGCGGTAAAAGTCCAGACGCTCGGTTATCGCTGCGCCCAGCAATGTGTAAAATTCTTCGCCGCCAAGCCCTTTTTCGGGTATAATGCGCTCGATTACTCCGAAACCCAGCGCGTCGTTCGCCGTCAGCTTCAGGCTCTCCGCCGCTTCGGCGGATTTTGTGGCGTCTTTCCATAAAATGCTCGCGCAGCCCTCGGGCGAGATTACCGAATATATCGCGTTCTCGAGCATCCACACCTCGTCGGCAACGGCGAGCGCCAGCGCGCCCCCGCTGCCGCCTTCACCTATGAGCAGGCTGATAACCGGCACGCGCAGCCCGGACAATGTGACAAGATTCTCCGCGATGGCCTGACCTTCAACAGTGAAACATCCACTAT
>DHAH01000172.1:10078-10482 GCA_002397345.1 Clostridiales bacterium UBA4959 | reverse complement strand
AATTTTTCCGCCTGCTTCATCAGCCGCAGCGCTTTACGGTAGCCTTCGGGGTTGGGCGCGCCGAAATTGCGGTGCATCCGCTCTTTAGTATTGCGCCCCTTTTCGATGGCGATGACAGTGACCGGCTGTGCGCCTAAAAACGCCAATCCGCCTACAATTGCGGCGTCGTCGGCGAACCGTCTGTCGCCGTGCAGCTCAATAAAATCGGTGAATATGCCGTTTATATAATCAACTCCGGTCGGACGGCTGCCGGCACGCGCCGCGCGGACATGTGAAATAGCATTCTCAGCCATGGGACGAACCTCCCGTATGCATTTTTAGCAGCGTAGCGATCGCCTGACGCTGCTTTTCCCGTGGTACGATAGCATCTACAAAACCGCGCTCGAGCAGGAATTCGGACGACG
>DHAH01000172.1:9431-9968 GCA_002397345.1 Clostridiales bacterium UBA4959 | reverse complement strand
CCGCGCGGCACGATGGCGTCCACAAAGCCGTGGTCGATTAAAAACTCCGCCGTCTGGAAGCCCGGGGGCAGCTTGCGCCGCGTGGTCTGCTCGATGACGCGCGCGCCCGCGAAACCCACGGTAGCGCGCGGTTCGGCAAGGATGATGTCGCCTTCCATGGCGAAGCTCGCGGTGACGCCGCCGGTCGTCGGGTCGGTCAGCACCGTGATATAGAGCAGCCCGGCATCGCTGTGGCGCCGTACCGCGCCGGAGGTTTTCGCCATCTGCATAAGCGACAGTATACCCTCCTGCATACGCGCGCCGCCCGAAACGGTGTAGCCCACGACAGGCAGTTTTTGTTCGGTCGCATATTCAAACAGGCGGGTAATCTTCTCGCCCACCGCGGTGCCCATGCTTCCCATCATAAAGCCCGGCTCCATTACAAACAGGGCGCATGGCTCTTCTTTTATCGCGGCGCTGCCGCAGATAACCGCTTCGA
Source organism: Clostridiales bacterium UBA4959 (assembly GCA_002397345.1). GTDB lineage: Bacteria > Bacillota > Clostridia > Oscillospirales > CAG-272 > DTU078. Next base: position 9,490 of record DHAH01000172.1, on the reverse strand, counting down.
CTTCGCCCGAAACTTTACGGGATAACTCCAACTTTTTACGATAACCGGGGAAGGCGATC
>DHAH01000172.1:8944-9284 GCA_002397345.1 Clostridiales bacterium UBA4959 | reverse complement strand
AGACGATAACCGGGGAAGGCGATCGGGTCGTCGGAACGGTAGTCGGCGAAAAGCTCAGTGAAGCTGCCCGGATCGGCGGCGAAATTTATACGCTGGCGCGCGATCAGCCTGAAATGCCAGCCGCAGTTCGGGCAGCAGTTAAAATTCGCCCAAAGCGCGCTTTCGGCGAGCTGGGTGCGGCAGTTGGGACAGGGTTTTGCCGGCTCGTTTTCGTCGGGTGAGATGGGCAGGGACTGGCGTCCGCCTGCCTCAAGTTCATTTTTGGGTTTAAGGAATTTAAGAAATGTCAAAAAGGGTTACCTCGACTTGTTATAATGGGCGGCGGGGGCAAGCCCCCGCC
>DHAH01000172.1:3947-8800 GCA_002397345.1 Clostridiales bacterium UBA4959 | reverse complement strand
GGGGCAAGCCCCCGCCCTACGGGTATAGATGATTTATTTAACAACGGCGGCATGCCGTTTGAAATAATCCAAATCATATGTGCCGGCGGCGAATTCGGCGCTTTCCACGATGGCGAGCTGCTCCTCGATATTGTTTTTCACACCGTCGATAACCAGTTCACAGAGCGCCGATTTTATTTTTCGCAGGCTTTCCTCGCGTGAGCCGGAATAAATCACCAGCTTGCCGATAAGCGGGTCGTAATAAGGGGTTATCTGCGTTCCGGCAGTGAGAAATGTATCGAAACGCACGAAGGGCCCGCCCGGGATATGCAGGAAGTCAACCTTGCCCGGCGCTTTTGCGCAGATGCGGCATTCGATCGATGAGCCGTGCAGATCGACATCCGCCTGCGTGAAGTTCAGCGGTATGCCCGAAGCGATGCGGATCTGCCATTTTACCAGATCGATGCCCGTCAGCGATTCGGTGACGGTATGCTCGACCTGAAGCCGTACGTTCATCTCCATAAAATAGAGATTCCCGCTACGGTTATCGCCGTTGCTGCTGCCGCCGTATAAAAACTCCAGCGTACCCGCGCCGTGATAACCTATCGCTCCGACAGCCTTTGAAACGAGCTTGAAAATATCGGCGCGTTTATCGGGTGTTATAACGGGGGAGGGCGATTCTTCGATCAATTTTTGATTATTGCGCTGGATAGAGCAGTCGCGCTCACCCAGACAGACGACATTTCCAAACTCGTCGGCGAGGATTTGTATCTCTATGTGACGCGCGGGATGAATGTATTTTTCCATGTAAACGGCGCTGTCGCCGAACGCGGCCGCGCCCTCTGCCTTTGCCGCCGCAAACGCAGAGGTAAGCTCACTCTCTGATTTTACGAGCCTGATGCCCCTGCCCCCGCCGCCGAGACTTGCCTTGAGCATGACGGGATACCCGATGCGCTCCGCTTCCGACGCGGCGTGTGCGGCGTCGGTGAGCGCGGCTGTGCCGGGGATGACGGGCAGCCCGTTTTCCGCCATGACGCGTTTGACGTTCGCTTTATCGCCCATCATCGCCATTGTATCGCACGACGGGCCGATGAATGCTATGCCGTATTTGCGGCAGAGCGCTGCGAACGTGCGGTTCTCGGATAAAAATCCGTAGCCGGGGTGGATAGCCTGCGCGCCCGAGGCAAGCGCGGCGCTGATGATGCGCTCGCCGTTCAGATAGCTGTCCGAGGGTTCTGCGCGTCCGATGCAATAACTCTCGTCGGCAAGCGCGGTATGCATGGCGTCGGCGTCGGCTTCAGAATAGACCGCGACCGACGCGATGCCCATCTCCTTGCAGGCGCGGATTATACGCACGGCGATCTCGCCGCGATTGGCGACTAAGATTTTTGAAAACATGATGATCGTTCCAATATAAAGTGATTTTATAAATTTTTCACCAGCGCGAATGAGAACTCTGCTTTGACGCAGAGTTTACCGCTCACACGGCCTTCGCCCTCGGCGAAATAGAAGGGATGTTTGCTTTTCGTGATCCTGCATTCGGTTTCAAGCGTGTCGCCTGGTTTGACCGGCGCTTTAAACCGCACGCCGTCAAGCCCTACGAACATGGGCGTGATGCCCTCCTTCATTTTATCCGCGAGCAGCGCGCACGACGACTGCGCGAGTATCTCGCACAGGATAACGCCCGGCACAACGGGGTTGCCGGGGAAGTGACCGTCGAGAAACCACTCGTCGCCGCGTACGTGATATTTTCCGTGCGACACGCTGTCAGTTTCTATATTATCGACGGTGTTGACACTGTCGAGCAGCAGCATATTGTCGCGGTGGGGCAGTATCTTCATGATTTCTTCGCGGTTCATAATTATTTGCATCCTTTCAAATATGGCTGTTAGGTTTATTCCTTTTTCATGCGGAAAAGTACGCGCCCGAAATCGACTGTGCTGCCGTTTTCGACACAGACCTCGGCGATCACTCCGTCCTGCTCTGCCGTAATTTCATTCATCAGCTTCATCGCCTCGATGATACACAGCACATCGCCGCATTTTACCGACTTACCTGGATAGACAAACGGTTCGGTGTCCTCTGCAGACGACGAATAGAAAACGCCTATCATGGGTGATGTTATATCGGCGAGCGCTCCTGACACGCCGGTAGGGCGGGGGTTTGCTCCCGCCGCGGGCGCGGGTGCGGATACGGCGTTATCGTTTGCGGTAGTTACAGACGACAGCGTTTGGCGCGGGGCGGTCAGCGCGGATAAGATGTTATTTTCGCGTTCCAACCGCACGGCGCATCCGTTTTCGTTTATCTCGATAGCGGTCAGCTCCAGCTCATGCATCAGCGCCGCGTATTTGCGGATTAAAAGTTCATCCATATATTATTAACCTAAAAATGTATTTATTTCGTCGATGTTACAGCCGGAGAACTCCGATCCTACATCGCCATTCCGCCGTCAACGCGGATGACCTCGCCGGTGATATATCCGGCGGCGGGAGAGCAGAGGAAGGCGGCGAGTTCGGCGACGTCATCCGGCGTGCCCATGTGTCCGAGCGGGATGGCGGCGGTGAGCCTGTCGTCGCCCTCAAAGCTTTTAGTCATATCTGTTTTAATAAAACCGGGCGCGATGGCGTTGCAGGTGACAGCTTTCGCAGCCAGCTCGCGCGCGGTTGATTTTGTCATACCCACAAGCCCCGCTTTTGACGCCGCATAGTTAACCTGACCGGCGTTGCCCATCAGTCCCGAAATCGAGGAGATGTTGACGATGCGCCCGCCGCCCGCGCGGATCATGAGCGGACTTACGTGTCTGATTAAATTGAACGCGCCTTTAAGGTTAACACTGATAACCTGATCGAAATCGTCCTCTTTCATCAAGGCGACTAAACCGTCGCGTGTGATTCCCGCGTTGTTTATTAAAATATAGACGCCGCCGAATTCGGCTTTGATTGCCGCGACGGTTGTTTTAACGGCGGCGAAATCAGAAACGTCGCAAGCATATTTCACAGCTTTAACGCCGTGGGTTTCGCAGTTTTTACGCGTTAACTCGGCTTGGTCGTTGTTGCCGGCATAGACAATGGCGATATTCGCGCCCAGCAACGCCAGCTTTATGGCGATTGCCGCGCCTATGCCGCGTGAACCGCCGGTGACAAGGGCTGTTTTTCCATTTAACATAACTCAGTCTCCATTAATCGCGGCGATAGCGGCTTCAAGTCCGGCGGTGTCGTCTGCCGCGAAGATCCGCGCGTCGGGTAAAATGCGTTTAATCAGCCCGCACAGTGTCGAGCCGGGCCCGAACTCGATAAATGTGTCAGCGCCTGACTGCGACATGTGCTCGATAATGTTCTGCCAGCGCACGGGGTTTGTGATCTGTGCGGTGAGCAGTCCGGCAGGATCTCCGGAATAGGGCAGTCCGGTGCAGTCGGAATACAGCGTTATAACCGGTTTACGGAACGTATAACCGCCCAGCGTTTCCGAGAACGCGTCGGCGGCTTTTGCCATGAACGGCGAGTGGAACGCGCCCTGTACCTTGAGCGGAATCGCGCGCCCTCCGGCGGATTTTACATCGGCATAAAAAGTGTCAAGCTCGGATTTCAGTCCCGCGACGGTGATTTGTCCCGGGCTGTTATAATTGACGGGGTAGCAATGCTCATATTTTGCGCACAACCGCTCGACTTCCTCCGACGGCAACTTGACAATCGCCGCCATTCCGGTTTCCGCGTTTTCGGCGGCGGCGCGCATCAGCCTGCCGCGCTCACAAACGAGACGAAATCCGTCGTCGGGTTCAATCAGACCCGCGAACGCGGCGGCGGTCAATTCACCCAGCGAAAATCCGGCGGTCATGTCGCCGCGTGAGCTGATTTCGCTTATATCACAGCTCGAGGATAAAGCGTTTATATCACAGCGAAGCTCACAGCGCGATTTAAACTCCGCCGCCGCCGCAAATTCGACTGCGTACAGGCAGGGTTGCGCGTTGTCGGTGCGGTCAAGTAAATTTCCCGCGTCGGATGTTTTTCCGCCGGAGAAGCACATCTCAAGCGTACCGGGACGCAGCGTCTCGAAATGATCAAGGATTTTTCGCGCTTCAAAACAGTTGTCGTATAAATCACGCCCCATACCGGCGCCCTGCGCGCCCTGACCGGGGAACACAAAAGCTATTTTACCCATTTATCGGCTCCCCGAAGCACTTCCTCCGCACCCAGCGCGATTTCGCGCACGATCTCGGCGGCCGGCTGCTCGACTTTAACCATTGACGCAATCTGCCCCGCTAAAAAGCAGCCGCGCGCCAAATCGCCTTCGACAGCGGCGAGCCGCAACGCACCCGCGCCCATCTTTTCCAGCTCCTCATCGGAAACAGACGAATATTCGGCTTTATAATATTCGCGCGCGAACTGCGTTTTCAGACTGCGCACGGGGTGACCCAGCCGCTTGCCGGTAACGATTGTGGCAAGATCGTCAGCGCGGAGCACCTTGTCTTTATAATTTTGGTGTATGCCGCACTCGAACGCCGAGAGGAAGCGCGTTCCGAGCTGTACACCGCAAGCGCCGAGCATAAAAGCCGCCGCTGCGCCCCGACCGTCCGCGATACCGCCCGCCGCGATAACGGGAAGCGCGGTTGCGTCACAGATCTGCGGAACGAGCACAATGGTGGTGAGATCGCCGACGTGACCGCCGCTTTCTCCCCCTTCGGCTATCAGCGCGTCGGCTCCCGCGCGGGTCATCAGCTTCGCGAGCGCGACCGACGCGACTACGGGTATAACTTTTATCCCGGCTTCTTTCCACGCGGACATATATTTCGCCGGATTGCCCGCGCCGGTAGTGACGACCGCGACGCGTTCACGCGCGGCGACCTCCGCAACCTCGTCGGCATACGGGCTCATGTT
>DHAH01000172.1:0-3814 GCA_002397345.1 Clostridiales bacterium UBA4959 | reverse complement strand
AAGCATGATGTTGACACCGAAGGGTTTGGCTGTGAGCGACCGCGCGACGGCGATCTGCTCGGCGACATACGCGGCGGGCGCGCTGCCCGAGGCGATGATGCCCAGTCCTCCGCCCTCCGACACAGCGGCGGCGAGCTTTCCGTCCGCGACCCATGCCATCCCGCCCTGGAGGACGGGATATTCAATACCCAGCAGCTCGCAAATAGGTGTGTTCAACATTTTAGGCGTTCTCCGCAAGCTTTTCCTCGACGAAAGTGACAAGCTCGCCGACGGTTTCGACCTTGCGGTCAAGCTCAAACTCGCGGCCGAGTTTTTCCTCAAGATTCATCATCATCTCGACGGTATCCAGCGAGTCGATGCCCAGATCGGCGAATTTGCTGTCGGGCGTGATGGTCGAAACGTCGCAGTCGTTGCGCTCGGCGATAAGTTCAGCAATTGTGTTGAAAACAGACATTTTAAAATACCTCATTAATTTATTGATTTTTTTTGCATAGAGTTGGTTATCACTGATAACCATGAGCGGCGCATTGGTTATCAGTGATAACCTGCGCGGATACAACACGCCGCTGTAATACATCTGAATACTTAATACTCGCCCACGCGCAATTGTTACACACGGAATTGAAAAATTATATCGCGATGTGATATAATAATAGGGGCGGTCAGTGAATGCCCGCCGTTTTAACTTAACATCCAACGGGCGACCATTAGTCGCTCAAAGAATAAATTATGGGAAAAGGCGGGTAACATGATCGAGGGGGCGGGATTACGCGAGCGGCTGATAGCGGCAGGCATCGAGGAGCTTGGGACGCGCGGACTGGGCGATTTTTCGGTGCGGCGGATAGCGGCGAAATGCGGGGTGTCGTGCGCCGCGCCGTATAAACATTTCGCCGACAAGCAGGCGTTCATAACCGCCATTGTAAAACATATAAGCAGAACCTGGGATGAACGCCAGCGTGCGGCGGCGGCGCGCTATACCGAAACACAGATGCGGCTGGTCGAGGTGTGCCGCGAATATATCAGCTTTTTGGTAGAGAACCCGCAGCTCCGCACGATTATAATGCAAAAGGACGACATCGGAGGCAGCATGGGCGCGCTGCGCGGGCAGCTCAGCATGCAGACAAACGCGCTGGTGTCGCAGTACTGCGACGAAGTGAATATGCCAGACGATGTGCGGACGCGTAAAACCTACGTGGTGCGTTCGCTGATCTACGGCGCCGCGCTGCTGCTCGACAACGGCGAGCTGCCGTATACGCCCGAAAACCTCGACATGGTGGCGGCTGCAATAAACCGCGAATTTGATTTGAAGTAAAATTATTATATTAAAATGAATAAAAAATACGGAGATACGTTCGAGGGTTCCACCCTCGAGCTGTCCAGCTATAGACAACTTTTCTCTCGAAGAAAAGTTGTCTACGGGGAAAAGTTCCCCTTGGAACCGCAAACAATGGCAATATACAATAATATACGTTTATAATATTAGATATTATTAATATATTTTACACAGGTTTTTGCGGAGCTTTTTCAATTTTCAATTATCTGAAAATTGAAAAAGCAACCGTATCTCCTTTGTCATGTTATTTTTAAAACAACTCCTCCAGATTTATGACCCGCGTCGCCCATGATGTGTCGGCGTTCGCGTCGTGCGTTGTCATTATCACCGTACCGCGGAATTCGTCGAGCGCGTGCATGAGCACCTCTTTGGAATAGACGTCGAGGTGGTTGGTCGGCTCGTCGAGGATGATGAGGTTGACGGGCCGCAGCATTGCGATGCACAGGCGCAGGCGCGTCATCTCTCCGCCTGACAGTGTGCGCACGGGGTTATAGAAATGCACCTCGTTCAGCCCGCAGGAAAAGAGCGCCGCCTGAAGCTCGCGGTTGGGCTTTTCGGGGTAATATTCTTTGACAAATTCCATCGCGGTGATGGCGCGCTGCTGCTTTTTGCGGATGCCGAGCGATTTTCGCCCCGCGCTGTCGAAGTGTGAGAAATTATTTTCGTAATCCTCCTCCTGCCGCAGGAATACGCTCTCCACGTCGTCGCCGTATTCGAGCTTGCCCGAAACGAGCGGCAGATCACCGTGAACGGATTTTAGCAGCGTCGTCTTGCCGATGCCGTTGAAGCCGCGGAAAATCAGCTTGTCGCCCCTGTCCACGCGCAGCGATACAGGCGGTAATACCGGTGAGCCGGCATAACCCACGCCGGCGTTCTCGAGCGTCAATACCATCGCGCCGGTCGCGCCGCCGGTGTGGCGGAACTTGAACTGCGGTTTGACAATCTCGTCGGGTTTTTCGATGCGTTCCAAAGTGGCGAGCATCTTCTTCAGCCATGTCGCCTTAGAGCGGACGATGCCTTCGGAGTTTTCGGCGATGTACTTCTCGGCGCGCGCGATATATTTCTGCTGCGCGTGGTGCTGGCGGAGCTGCAGCTCTTCGCGGCGCGTCTTTTCGGTTTTATAGTTGTCGTAATCGCCGGGGTAAACGCGCAGCTCGCGGTTCGCGATCTCCACGATCTTGTTTGACACACGGTTCAAAAACGCCGCATCGTGCGAAATGACAATGAAGGCGCGCTCCATGCTCCGCAGCCAGTCGGCAAGCCAGCCGACATAACCGGCGTCGAGAAAGTTGGTCGGCTCGTCGAGCACTAATAAATCATGCTGTTCGAGCAGCAGTCTGCCCAGCACCAGTTTGGTTTTCATGCCGCCCGAAAGCTGCGCGGCGTGTTTATCCCGGTCGGCGTCGGTGAAGCCTAACCCGCATAATACGCTGTCTATTTTTTTAGAAATACGGTCAAAACCGTTTTCGTCCAGATATTCCATCAGGCGCGCACCGCGCTCGACGGCGCGGAGCTGCTCATCCTCAGGCAGACCGCCGATGCTTTCATACAGCGCGTTCATCTGAAGCTCGACCTCATACAGTTTATCGAACGCGGCGTTAAGATAACCGTATACAGTCGCGCCGGGGTCGATGTCGGCGAACTGGTCGAGCACGCCGATGTCGAGCCGCCCGTTTGTTTCAATCCGCCACGCGTCGGGCACAACCTCGCCGGTTAGGATTTTAAGCAGCGTCGTCTTGCCGCTGCCGTTGGAGCCGACCAGCCCGATGTGATCCGACGTACCGTTGGGCTTTCCGTCAACGACGGTCAGCTCGGCGTTGTGGAACAGCGCTTTGCCCACATAAGCGTGGGAAAGACCGGTGATTTTTAAGATTCGCATTATATTACCTCCAAAAATAAGCATAAAAAATTGCGGCGGAGCGCTCCAAAAAAGGGAGCGGTCCGCCGCGTATCCGTTTTTACCAAACAAAAAACGGACCAGCCGTTAAGCCGATCCGAGAGTTCCGATAATATGGTTTATATGTTAACCATTATCACCCCGGGCGTGCTATGACGGCAAAAATGGGCAGACTTCCCCCATGACGCCGCAGAGGTGAATGCGGAAATCAGCAATCCGGCGCAGAAAACGCACGCCGAAAGACCGATTTTACGCAGCTCATCGCAGTTGTTTATTATGTTTGTCATCACAGCTCACCCCCTTTTGGTATATATTCGGATAATATTAACTATCTGTGACAGATTATAGCATATGCGCGCGGTTTTGTCAATGGCGAAATTTGAACTTTATATTTTTACGGATTCCAGATTATTCCGTTTACGCGTCCAATGTGGAACTTACTTTGAGAATTTACCAATAAAATTTTTACATCTTTCGCTATTGACATTTCCGCCGCCGCGTGATATAATGTTTAAGCTTTGATAATGGTATGAGTTTTTATACGTTTCAACGCGTACGCGGATATGGCGGAATTGGCAGACGCG
>DHAH01000051.1:8732-8928 GCA_002397345.1 Clostridiales bacterium UBA4959 | reverse complement strand
CGTTTTGCCGCCCGCGACTCCATATGATAATGGAGATCGGGGACGTAAATACAACGCAAATCGTAGGGGCGGCGTTTTGCCGCCCGCAGCTCCATCAGATAATGGAGATTGGACGTAAATACAACGCAAATCGCAGGGGCGGCGTTTTGCCGCCCGCGACTCCATCCGATAATGGAGATTGGACGTAAATACAACG
>DHAH01000051.1:6392-8508 GCA_002397345.1 Clostridiales bacterium UBA4959 | reverse complement strand
ATGATGGACTGCAAAAAGGCGCTCGCGGAGGCGAACGGCAATTTTGACGAGGCGATTAAGCTGCTGCGCGAGCGCGGCTTGTCTGTCGCGGCAAAGAAAGCCGACCGCATCGCGGCGGAGGGTCTTATCGATATACTCATTTCCGACGACGGCACAACCGCGGCGATGATCGAGGTCAACTCTGAAACCGACTTCGTTGCTAAAAACGCCAGTTTCCGCGCGTTTGTCGGCGATTTGCTCGCGGTTATTCTTAAAAACGAGCCGGCTGATATTGACGCGCTGATGGCGTGCAAATATATGGACGGCGACATCACAGTCGAGCAGGCTTTGAAAGATAAAATCTTCACTATCGGCGAGAAGCTTACTATCCGCCGCTTCGTGATTGTCCGCGGCGCTATGTCGACCTATATCCACGGCGGCGGCGTGACCGGCGTTATCGTGAAATTCGACGCCGATGCCTCCGTCGCGTCAAAGCCCGAGTTCGTCGAGATGGCAAAGAACGTCGCGCTCCAGGTCGCGGCGATGAACTGCCAGTACGTTGACCGTACCGCAGTACCGCAGTCCGCGATCGACGAGGAGAAAGACGTCCTCATGAAGCAGATCCAGAATGACCCGAACAACGCTAAAAAGCCCGCCGCTATCATCGAAAAGATGGTAACCGGCCGTATCGGTAAATTCTATGAAACCTATTGCCTTGCCGACCAGCTTTATGTAAAGGACGACTCTATGACAGTGGAGAAGTATATCGAAAGCGTCGCAAAAAACATCGGAGCGGTAAAGCTCACAGCTTATTATCGTTATGACAAGGGCGAGGGTCTGCAGAAGCGCGAGGAAAACTTCGCGGAAGAAATCGCCAACATGGTTAAAAACTAATAAAATAACCGTCCCGTTTCCGTCCGGCCGCGTTATAAAAACGCATCGGGCGAAAACGGGATATTTATATTATTGTCAGTTGAAAATGGCGGATTATGTTTACAAATTCACCATTGCCTTTTCAAAAAAACATGGTAAAATAATAAAAGGTCAAAAACGGGAAAAATCTTTTTATAAAACAATTTTTCAAAACGCGAGAGTCTTGTGCCGCGGCGCACAAAACATCCCGCTATATATTGAACGGGTGAATAAATATGGAAAAAATGGCGGAACCTCACTATAAACGCGTGCTGCTCAAGCTCTCCGGCGAGGTGCTGGCAAAAGGCATAACCACCGGCATACTCAACTATGATTTTGTGCGCGAAATCTGTGAAAATATCAAACGCTGCGTCGATATGGGCGTGCAGTTCGGCATCGTCGTCGGCGCGGGCAATATATGGCGCGGGCGTCAGGGCGCAAAAATGGACCGCACGCGCGCCGACCACATGGGAATGCTCGCAACCGCGATAAACGTGCTGGCGCTTCAGGACGCGTTCGAGCAGATGGGCGTGGAGACGCGCGCCATGACCGCTATCGAAATGAAAGAGGTCGCCGAGCCGTATATACGCAACAAAGCCGTCCATCACCTCGAGCTGGGACGCACCGTTATCTTCGGCTGCGGTATCGGAAACCCGTTCTTTTCAACCGACACCGCCGCCGTACTGCGCGCAGCCGAAATCAACGCCGATATTGTGCTTATGGCGAAGAACATCGACGGCGTTTACAACGCTGACCCGAAAAAAAATCCCGACGCCGTTAAGCTGGACTCGGTGGAGTATATACGCATACTTTCCGACGGGTTAGGCGTAATCGACTCGACCGCCGCGTCGTTCGGTATGGAAAACAATATCCCCATGCTGCTGTTCGGCATCGACGACCCCGCGAACATCTGCCGCGCTATCATGGGTGAAAAAATCGGCACGATAATTTCTAATAATAAAACAAAAATATGAAAGGGCGTTTGAAACATGAAATTGAACACCAAGGAATATGAAGATAAAATGAAAAAATCGATCGCCGTTTACGAGCATGAGCTTACGACGATCCGGGCCGGGCGCGCCAGCGCCGCGGTGCTTGATAAAATAACGGTCGATTATTTCGGCACTCCGACCGCGATTAACGCGATGGCTGCGATCAGTGTCGCCGACGCGCGCACGCTGGTGATCCAGCCGTGGGACGCCTCCACCCTTAAAGCGATCGACCG
>DHAH01000051.1:5909-6276 GCA_002397345.1 Clostridiales bacterium UBA4959 | reverse complement strand
CCAGGCCTCCGATCTGGGTATGCCGCCGCAGAACGACGGCAAGGTCATCCGCATCGCCTTCCCACCGCTGACCGAGGAGCGCCGCCGCGAACTGACAAAACAAATTGCCAAAATGGGCGAGGACGCCAAAGTGGCGATCCGGAACATACGCCGCGACGCAAACGAAAAAACCAAAGAAATGAAGAAAAAGAGCGAGATGACGGAAGACGAGCAGAAGTCATCGGAAAAAGCCGTGCAGGAGCTGACCGATAAATATATAAAAGAACTCGACGCGGTCACAGCTAAAAAAGAGAAAGAGATAATGGCAATGTAATTGCCGCTGGGCAAATATTATCATCACATCACATGACATCAGACAACAAAAACG
>DHAH01000051.1:5039-5673 GCA_002397345.1 Clostridiales bacterium UBA4959 | reverse complement strand
ATAATGGACGGCAACGGGCGCTGGGCAAAAAAGCGCGGTATGCCGCGTGAATACGGGCACGTGCAGGGCGCGAAAACCTTCCGTAAAATAGTCGAATATTGCGGCGATGTGGGGATAGAGGTCGTAACCGTCTACGCGCTGTCGACCGAAAACTATATCCGACGACCTAAAAATGAACTGAATGCGATATTAAAACTGTTCGAGCAGTATCTCGGCGACGCCGAACGCGACGAGTCGACGCGCGACCTGCGGATCTGCTTCATCGGTGACCGCGACGTATTCGCGCCCGAAATAAAGGCGCGCATGGCGGCGCTGGAACGAACAACGGCGCGACGCACCAAACGCCTGAACGTCGCTATAAATTACGGCGGGCGCGCGGAGCTTATCGCCGCGTTTAACAAACTCGCGGGCGAAGGCAGGACGCGCATAACCGAAGAAGACGTGAACCGTGCGCTTTACACCGCCGGCTGTCCCGAGCCGGATCTAATTGTGCGTACCGGAGCCGAAATGCGCCTGTCGAACTTCCTCATGTGGCAGTCCGCTTATTCCGAGCTGTATTTCACCGACACGCTGTGGCCTGATATGGACGAGCGCGAGATCGACCGCATCGTCGCCGATTTCCGCAGCCGCAGCC
>DHAH01000051.1:2076-4857 GCA_002397345.1 Clostridiales bacterium UBA4959 | reverse complement strand
ACGGGGATACGGTCGCTTTTTGAAGAAAAGCATGCAATCTGCGGATTGCACGCAAAAACTTTTCAGTAAAAATATTATTAGAATAAAATCACAGAATAAATCTAAACAATTTTATGTATGATGAACATTTTATTGTTGATTAACCCAGAGGTGCGGGGGTGCGGGGGGAGCGGGATCAAGCTTGCTTGATCTTATCCCCATCCCCGTTCTTCCAATCATAAAAGGATCGTTATGCTTTTAAGAACAATAACTGCGGTAGTGGCGCTCGGTGTATTCGCTCCGATACTGATTTTTTCGGATACGCCGGCTATGCTTGTATTTGCGTCGGCGATGTCGGTCATCGCGGTATGCGAGTTGTTTTCCTGCGTTGCGCACAGCCGCATCGAGTTCGAGCGCGAAAGCCGCGAGGCGCTGACCTCGCCCCGTAAATTTTGGCGCTGCGTGATAGCGCTCAACCCGTTCGCGCTCGTTCCGTCGACGGTATTCGCCGCGGTGCTGCCCATAATAGCGCGTTACGCGCTGGCGGGGAATTTCTACCGCTATATATTCGTGTTGTTTTTCACATATATGTTCACAGTGCTGTCGATCGCTGTTTTTATGATTGGCACATACCCCGTCGCAAACGCCGCGTTCGAAATCGTTATGACGCTGTACATTTCATACGGCTTTTCGTCGCTTGTCCTGCTGCGCGATATGAAATACGGCGAGTATGTGTTCCTCATCGCGTTTTTGGTGCCGTGGATGTCGGACGCGGGCGCGTATTTTATCGGCCGCGGATTTGGCAAACACAAGCTGAGCCCCGCCGTCAGTCCGAAAAAGACCGTCGAGGGCGCTGTGGGCGGCGTGATTTTCGGCACAGCCTCTGTATTGCTTTACGGCATGATTGTCCAGAAAATATCCGGAGCGGTGCCGCATTATGGCTGGATTGCCTTTGCAGGCTTCGTTATCAGTGTAGTTTCGCAGTGCGGAGACCTGATCGCATCGCTGATTAAACGGCATTATAACGTAAAAGATTACGGCCACATTTTCCCCGGTCACGGCGGCGTGCTCGACCGGTTCGACAGCGTTATCGCGGCGGCGCCGTTTCTGTATATATTGTGTTTAATGATGGACAAGCTGTCGCTATTCGCCTGATAAAACGGCGGGAGAAAAATAATGCAACGGCGGGAGCAAGCCCCCGCCCTACAACATATTTAAAAATATTTATAACATGTCACTGATTATTTTAGGTTCTACAGGTTCGGTCGGCACACAGGCGGTCGAGGTCGCGCGGAAACTCGGCATAAAAGTCGCGGCGCTCACCTGCGGCAGCGATATAAAGCTGCTCGAGGAACAGGCGCGAATGCTCGGCGTTTCGGCTTGCGCCGCCGCGGACAAGAGTGCGGCGCGCGAGCTGAGGGTCGCGCTTGCCGATACAGATATAAAAATCTATTCCGGCGAGGACGGTATCTGCGAGCTTATCGCGGAACCGCGCACGCGCAAATCCTACGCGGGCTGCGAAGCCGATAAAGTGCTGGTCGCCATTTCGGGTATCGCGGGTCTGCGCCCCACGCTGGCGGCGATTGACGCGGGCTATGACGTCGCGCTGGCAAACAAAGAAACGCTCGTGACGGCGGGGCGGCTCGTCATGGCACACGCAAAAACGCGCGGGGTAAAAATCCTGCCGGTGGACAGCGAACACAGCGCGATATTCCAGTGCCTGACCCACCCGGAAGCGGTGTCACGGCTGATCCTCACAGCGTCCGGCGGCCCCTTTTTCGGCAAAACGCGCCGTGATACCGCGTCGGTCACGCCCGGACAGGCGCTGGGGCACCCTACATGGAAGATGGGCCCGCGCGTGACAATCGATTCGTCGACGCTGATGAACAAGGGCTTCGAGGTTATCGAAGCGGCGCGGCTTTATGATATTCCCACAGACCGTATCGAGGTTGTTGTCCATCGCGAGAGCATAATACACTCTATGGTCGAATACATTGATAACGCGTCGATAGCGCAGCTCAGCCTGCCCGACATGCGGCTGTGCATTTCCTACGCACTGACCTATCCAAACCGTGCCTGCGGCTTGACCGGGCGGCTGAACCTTGCCGATATTGGCAGACTGACGTTTTACAAACCCGATTTCGAGAATTTCCCGCTGCTCGGGCTTGCATATGATGCAGAGAGCCGCTCCGACGCGGCGAGGGTCGCGCTCAACGCCGCCGATGAAATTGCGGTTGAACTGTTTTTACAAGGCAAGATCGGATATAACGATATTTCGGAGCTGGTGACAGCGGTGGTGCGCGGCGCGCGCGACGAAGATTACGGGGACTGCGACCGGATAATCGCCGCCGACCGCGAATTTCGGGAAAAAACTAAAAATCTGCTGGGCGATACCCTATAATCGAGGTGCATCTTATTTATATTCTGCTTGCTATATTGATTTTTGGCGTTCTTATCTTTGTGCATGAGCTGGGTCATTATCTTGCGGCTCGTATTTTCGGCGTTACGGTGCGCGAATTCTCCATCGGCATGGGCCCGAAGCTGTTTACGAAAAAATCCAAGAAAACCGGTATCGACTACTCGCTGCGGCTGCTGCCCATCGGCGGATTTGTCAGCATGGCGGGTGAGGACGAGGAATCCGAAGATAAAGGCGCAATCAACCGCAAGCCGATTTGGCAGCGGTTTTTGGTGCTTTCTGCCGGGTCGCTGATGAACCTTATCACCGGCATCATCGTGATGTGCGCGCTGATAATATCAACGCCGTCGCTGGGCTCGACAACGATATTGCGTTTTGCCGACAGC
>DHAH01000051.1:0-1912 GCA_002397345.1 Clostridiales bacterium UBA4959 | reverse complement strand
TCAGAAGCGTCGGGTCTTGAGATCGGCGATACCGTAAAAAAAATCGGCGGCACAAACGTCCATACCTCCTATGAGCTTGTATATCAGATAATGCGCAACGGTACCGGCCCGCTGGATATCACCGTGGTCCGCGACGGAAAAACGACAGTCATGAAGGACGTCATTTTCCCCACAATAGTCGACAGCGGCATGACGCTTGGTCAGGCGGATTTTTATGTTGCCAAAGAAGATAAAAACCCCGTTACGGTGATAAAACACTCGTTTTATCAATCGACGGCGACGATACGCCTGATTTGGGATTCGCTGTTCGATTTCGCGACCGGGCGTATCGGGGTGGATAACATCTCCGGTCCGGTGGGCGTTACCTCGGCGATCGGAGAAGCGGCAAAAGCGGGCCCGTACAGCCTTGTTTATCTCGTCGTAATGATTTCGATGAACCTCGGCATTGTAAACCTGCTGCCCCTGCCCGCGCTCGACGGCGGACGTCTGATATTCCTCATAATCGAAGCGATACGCGGCAAGCCGATAAAACCCGAATACGAGGGTTATGTCCATTTCGCGGGCATTGTCGTGCTGATGCTGGCGATGGTGTTTATCACTTATAAAGATATAATGAAATTGTTTGTAAAATAATGATACGACGTAAAACAAAGCAAATAAGCGTGGGCGGCGTTGTCGTCGGCGGCGACGCCGCGGTCAGCGTGCAGTCCATGACGAACACGCCCACGCAGGATACCGCCGCGACGCTGGCGCAGCTTCGTGCGCTCGAGGACGCCGGCTGCGATATCGCGCGCGTGACCGTACCCGATGAGGAATCGGCGCGCGCGCTGTATATATACAAATCGTCGGGACTGAAAATGCCCATCGTCGCCGACATACACTTCAGCGCGCGACTGGCGGTGCTCGCGGCGGAAGCGGGCGCGGACAAGATACGCATAAACCCCG
The DNA here is from genome assembly GCA_002397345.1 of Clostridiales bacterium UBA4959. GTDB lineage: Bacteria > Bacillota > Clostridia > Oscillospirales > CAG-272 > DTU078. The sequence continues at coordinate 967 of DHAH01000051.1, read as the reverse complement.
GCAATATCGGCGGCGACGATAAGGTTAAGCTTGTAGTCGACGCCTGTAAAGCGCGGAATATCCCCATCCGCATCGGCGTGAACAGCGGCTCGCTGGAAAAGCATATCCTTGAAAAACACGGCCGTCCCTCGCCCGAAGCGCTGGCGGAGAGCGCGTTTTATCACACCGCACTGCTCGAAAAATTTGATTTTACCGATATTATTATCGCTGCCAAGTCGTCGTCGGTCGCCGACACTATCGCGGCTAACCGTATAATCGCGGAGCGCTGCGAATATCCGCTCCACCTCGGCGTAACCGAAGCGGGCGGCGATGCGCGCGGCACGCTGAAATCGGCGATCGGCATCGGCGCGCTGCTCGCGGACGGCATCGGCGACACGCTGCGCGTTTCGCTGACCGCCGATCCGACGCTGGAGGTCAAGCGCGGGCGCGAGATCCTCGCCGCGCTGGGACTGGACGGGACGGGCGTGGATGTTATCTCCTGCCCGACCTGCGGGCGCACAAAAGTTGGGCTGATCGAGCTGGCGGAAAAGTTCGAAGCCGCGCTGGCGCAGCGTTTCAGTAATCATAAATTCAAGCGCAGATACACAGTCGCGGTCATGGGCTGCGCGGTCAACGGGCCGGGCGAGGCGCGAGAAGCCGATTTCGGCATCGCGGGCGGCATCCGCGACGCGCTGCTGTTCCGGCACGGCGTACCGGTGCGGAAAATCGCCGAGGATGAGATCGTGGAAACACTGCTTGCGGAATTGACGCAGGCGGAATCATAGGGCGCGCGCGCCGTTCCGCCCGATGTAGGGCGGTGGCTTACCCCCGCCGTCCCACCCGATGAAGGGATGTGTAGGGCAGGGGCTTGCCCCCACCGTCCCACCCGATGAAGGGTTGTGTAGGGCTGGGGCTTGCCCCCCTCCCTCCCCCCCCCCCCCCCCCCCCCCCCCCCGCCCCCCCCCCCCCCCGCGGCGGGGGCGGGGCG
>DHAH01000118.1:14694-14942 GCA_002397345.1 Clostridiales bacterium UBA4959 | reverse complement strand
AAGCGAAGTTCTGTATCAGCGCGACCGCGCTGCGCGACAATCTGCAGCTCATTGCCGTTATCATGGCGGCGCCCACGCGCGACAGCCGCAACGAATCAGCTAAAAAATTACTCGATTTCGGGTTTGCCAACTACGCCTATCTCATGCGCGAAAGCGGCTCCGCGGGATCGGTTAAGATCCTCGGCGGCATTACTTCCGAATGCCCTACCGTCTATGACCATTTCGGCACTGTCGTGGAAAAATCGGCG
>DHAH01000118.1:14039-14539 GCA_002397345.1 Clostridiales bacterium UBA4959 | reverse complement strand
GTTCTAAGCTCGACAGCAATATCCAGCTCCCCGAAACCATCGCCGCGCCGGTTAAAGCAGGCGATATAATCGGACGCATCGAATACAGTCTGGGCGGCGTACCGCTGGGCGAAGTCGCTATTAAAGCCGCCGAGTCGGTGGATAAAATCAGCTTTTTCGGCGTGCTCGGCAGGCTGACGTTAAAATTTTTCCTCAACTGACAGCGCACTTGATTAACATTAAATGTATTAACCGAATGCTCAAACACATTTTATAAATAATTCATTATTGTAACTTGTTAATATCCGTAAAACGTAATATAATATACAATAGTAATAACCATTGAATATTATTATGGAATACAAAGGCAGTATAATTATGGCACTCAAGTTAAAATCAAAATATACAACCGGATTTATCACGGGCGCAGAGCTTGACGCCGCCGCGCCCGAGATAGAGTCGGCGCGCGCAAAAATCAGGGATAAAAGCGGCGCCGGCTCTAACTATCTCGGTTGGGTTGA
>DHAH01000118.1:11170-13910 GCA_002397345.1 Clostridiales bacterium UBA4959 | reverse complement strand
TTGTAATCGGTATCGGCGGTTCTAACTATCTCGGTTGGGTTGACCTGCCCGAAAATTACCGTTTATACCGCGAAAACGCGGATGAACTTGCCGCAATAAAACGCGCGGCGGAAAAAATCCGCTCATCCTGCGATATATTCGTTGTAATCGGTATCGGCGGTTCTTATCTGGGCGCGCGCGCCGCCATCGAGTTCATACGTTCGCAGCAGTTTAACCTGCTTTCGCACGAAGGACCGGACATATATTTTGCCGGAAACGGGCTGTCCTCGTTCGATACCGAGAATTTACTCCGTCTTTGCTCTGACGAAAGCAAGCGGATATGTGCCAATGTAATATCCAAATCGGGCAAAACCACCGAACCCGCGGTCGCGTTCCGCCTGTTCCGCGAGCTGCTTGAGCGCCGATACGGCGCGGAGGGCGCGCGCGAGCGTATCTTTGTCACCACCGACCGCCAGTCGGGCAAGCTGCTGTCGCTCGCCCGCGAAAAAGGCTACGAAACCTTCGCCGTACCCGACGACATCGGCGGGCGCTATTCTGTACTTACGCCCGTGGGTCTGCTCCCCATCGCCGTGGCTGGACTGGAGATTGACGCCATGCTCGAGGGCGCGCGCGCAGCGCGGCTCGACGCCTTTAAACCCAATGCCGACGCGGCTGTATACGCCGCGCTGCGCAATCTGCTGCTGCGCAGCGGCAGACCGATCGAGATTTTAGCCACTTATGAAAGCCGCGCTTCAATGATCGCCGAATGGTGGAAGCAGCTTTTCGGCGAAAGCGAGGGCAAGGACGGGCGCGGACTATACCCCGCGTCGGTTGTGTTCTCCACCGATCTCCATTCGCTGGGTCAATACATCCAGCAGGGTACGCGTAATATATTCGAAACGGTGCTGTATATAAAAAATTCGGGCGGCGAGGTGCTTATCCCCCGTGACGCGGAAGATGTCGACGGATTGGGTATTTTGCAGGACAAGCCGCTGGAATTCATTTCTCGCAATGCTTTGTTGGCAACGCTTCTGGCGCACACCGAGGGCGGAGTGCCCAACATTGTGCTTACATTGGACGGCGCGGACGAATATAACCTGGGATATCTATTCTATTTCTTCGAATACGCCTGTGCGGTTTCGGCGTATATGCTCGGCGTCAACCCCTTCGACCAGCCGGGCGTCGAGGCTTATAAAAATAATATGTACGCACTGCTCGGGTTCCCGGGAGCGGACAATGACGCGCTCCGCTCACGGCTTGTAAAAAAGCTCGAGGAATTTGATAGATAGACAACACCAAATATTATATATATTCGGAGGAAAAATCAATGATCAAATTAATTGTCGGCGTAAAGGGTTCCGGTAAAACCAAAACCCTGATCAGCATGGTCAACACTGCCCTGGGTAAAACAGACGGCGCTGTCGTCTGTATCGAGAAGGGGACAAAGCTGATCCACGAAATCAAATACCAGGCAAGACTCATCGATACCGACGAATATCTCATCTGCGGAGCGGATGAGTTGTACGGTTTCATCGCCGGCGTATACGCCAGCAACCACGACGTAACCGACATTTTCATCGATTCCGCGCTCAAGATCTGCGGCGGCGAGCTTGATAAGTTCCAAAAATTCATGGCGCGGATCGACACGTTTGCCGCGGCGCACGGCGTGAACTTCACGATCACCTCGTCCATCCCGGCGGAGGACGTACCAGAAGAGCTGAACAAGTACCTTTAAAAAAATCGATAAACTAAATCATTTTTCCCGCATATTATATTATGGAAGATACCCTTTAAACGCGTAACGCGAATATGGGAGCTTTTCATCGCGGTACAACGGCCAATATTTTCAATAGTTATTGGAGCAACCGTTGTGCTTTGCGGATTTAATATAAGGGGAGATGAACAAATTAATGGCTGATAACAGAGGCTGCCCAAACGTGGGCGGCAATTCCATTGGCCGCGATACGGTTTGCATTGATGTAAATCGCGTGCTTGACAGCTGCCGTGACAAAGATTGTTTCGAAGATACCAAAGTTTATTTAACGAACTGCGGTCAGGACATAATCAACCGCTCCTGCTCGGCGCGTGTTAAAGATGCCTGCCTGACCGGGGCTGATGTTACCATAGAGCCGATCCAATTCAATCGTGGATTTTATACTGTCCGGTGCCGTTATTACGTTAAATGCTATTGCGAAGCCTGTACAAACGTCGGAGGTCAAAACAAGATCTGTCCTGTCGAAGGCATCGCGGTCTGCGAGAAGAAAGCGATCCTTTACGGCGGCGATGGCTGCGTAAATATCTTCCGCAGCGACGGCATGAGCGGATTTTGCACCAACAATGACCAAGGCGAAGCTACCAACAACCTGCCTACCGCGATTGTCGAAACCGTCGATCCGGTAGTGCTCGACATCAAAATCGTCGATAAACCCCGCGAATGCTGCTATTGCTGCTGCTGCGCGGCGGAGGTTCCCGACGCCGTTTCCTGCGGCGTAAGCGGCGCGCTGGTCGATCCCACCGACGATGACCGCAATCTGCTTATAACGCTCGGATTCTTTTCGGTCATCCGTGTTGTGCGGCCCGGTCAATATCTTGTCAACGCCGCTGAATACAGTGTACCTGATAAGGTATGCAAGACTTGTGACAACGAGAACCCCTGCGATCTGTTTGAAAGAATGGCGTTCCCGGTGGCGGAATTCACGCCCTGCAATACGAAACAGCTCGGCTGTACATAAACAATCGCATAATAAAGCCAAGGCGCGCC
>DHAH01000118.1:544-11021 GCA_002397345.1 Clostridiales bacterium UBA4959 | reverse complement strand
AGCCAAGGCGCGCCGCAATGCGGCGCGCCTCTGTTATTTGCTATCGAATTTCATTATTAATGTACCTCGTTATACACATTCGCGAGCATATAGAACGCGTATGCGCGGGTAGCTGTATTCTGCGGGTGGAAATCGTTGTTGTAGAACAAATCCGCTTCGACGAGCGACATCACGGCGGCGCGGAGTATTGACGGCGTAGTCGTCACCTCATATCCGAACACCAGCTTGCTAAGCGTCTGTTTGGACGAATATTTCGGGCTGGTCAGCACGCTGGGTGTCTTAATCAACACGCGATATGACACATACGCAAGGTCTTCGAACGACAGCGCGTCTTTATTTTTAATATAATCCTCGTTAATGAGCGCCTTGGAGGTATCGATACCGACCGCCCTCAGCCAGCCGATAAGCTCATCGTATGAAACGCTACCGTCGGGATTAAGCGTTGTCCCGTCGGGGATGATTTTCGCTTGCACCAGTGTAATAAGCGCCGGGGTGAGCGCCGCGGTGTTACCGCCGAGGTCGGTGAAGCTGATCACAGTTTTGATTTTATAATTAAACATCGCGACCGCACTGTCTGTCATGCCCGATTTAACGGCGATCGCCCTGATCGTCATGTCATTCTTGTTTATGGAGATCGGGCCGGTGTAAAGCGTGGAGTACTGATCCGGCGCGGAGCCGTTGGTTGTATAATATATCGACGCGCCCGACGTTGTGGTCGTCAGCGTGACCTGTGTATTATACGTCACCGTGGATCCGGAGGATACGCTTGCGCTTGGCGTTGCGCAGCTGCTGTAATAGCCCAAATAACCGCCCGGATAATATCCGCCTGGATAATATCCGTTCTGGATCGCCCACCAATACCAGTAGTCGTTGGTATCAGTCGGATATGTAGGAAAGCCCGGATAGTTCGGATACCACGGGTTACCATATCCCGGATAACCGCCGTATTGGTAATATATTTTCCCGTTTCCTGTGGTGGTTACACTGCCATATGAGACGTTACCGTATATAATGAACTCGCCCGCTACTTTCATTATTGAATTATTATAAGTCGCGAGTGTCACGTTAGGCATTAAATAAAGCGTAACGTCCTCCGGCACGACAACGTCTTCATAAATCACAAGGTCGGAATTTATATAATAGGTGTTGCTACCAACCTGAGTTACCTGCCGAAAGTAAATTAATTTTTCCCATCCTGTCGTAGCCGCCGTCGCCATAATCGGCAGCGCAACAAATAGCATTGCCACCGTCATCATAACGGCGATAATTCTTTTTTGAATTGTGAACTTTTTCAATTTAATCACGATTCCTTTCAAAAATATGTGCCATTCTATATATAAAACTATAGCATATATTCCTTCAACTGTCAATAGTTTCTTGTGATTTATGTAATCATTTTATATTCATTTAATAAATAATACACAAAACCGGATGTTGTAATCCGGTTTAGAGTATGTTATACTGAACTATGGGATGTCGGAGCGCCGGGGGCGGCGCTCTCTGCACAGACACCGCCCCATACATTATATATAAAACGCCATGCGCTAACGCATCCAAACTTATTATTAAATGATATTCGCCGTGCCGGTTATCTTTTTAATTTGAATTTTTCGTGTTATTTCTTTTTAAATCCGTGTAAAAATCCGTTGACGTCGGCGGAGCATATATCGCCGCCCACAACTTTGCTGCGGTAGACAAGCAGGTTGGCATACACAACGCCGTCATATTCGGGATAATTGGTTACAATATATGTATAGCGCGTCATTTCTTTGCGTTTATACTTGGACAGATCCAACCCCTGACGCTTCTGCAGCTCGTTATAGCTCATAAAAACGCGGTCGAACTCAGACGGGATTGTCACCGTCGCTTCCTCGGCGGCTTGCGTTTGGACCTCCCAGCCGAACTGCGCTAAAAAAGCGACGCGATCCTCAGCCGTCTTAATCTTGTCGTAATTTACCGCCGCGGCGGGCATGTCTTCGGCACGCAACCCGCCTTTATCCGACGGGGTCGATCCGATTGTCGGGATTATAGCTATCAAAGTAATAAGCAGCACGAGCGAAACCGCCGCTATCCCGGCAAATTTCAGCGTCGATGCCTTGAAAGAATACACAAACATGGTCGCGTCCTCCGATATTAATGTTTGTTAAAATATATTTATCAAAAAGCCAGTTTATGAATAAATGGTGATAAATTATTTAATTTTTATAATGATGGGGAGCCTGTATGCTTTCGTTTACAACCTCGCCGGTAATTATAGGCGACGGCGCGGCGCTTGCCGCCCGAAAATACATATCTGAAAACTTCGGCGGGGTGAAAAACATCCTCGCCGTCTGCGACGCCAATACAGAGGTTTTCGCCGCCGAGGAGTTCCCCGGCGCGGAACGTTATGTCTTTGCCGCCGACGAAGCTGACGGCGTAGCTGTCGTCGCCGATCCCGCACTTTGCGCCGCGCTCGCCGCCCGTGCGGCAAAAAAGCGCGCGCTTGTCGCCTGCGGCGCGGGCACAGTACACGACCTGACACGCTATACGGCGCACGGGCTTGATATGCCGTTTATATCCTTCCCCACCGCGCCGAGCGTCGACGGTTTTGTGTCGGGTATCGCGGCTATGACCGTAAACGGGCAAAAACTGTCGTTCCCATCGTCGCCGCCCGCCGCATTGTTCGCGCAGCCGGGGGTATTCATGACGGCGCCGCCCGCGCTGACCGCGTCAGGAGTGGGTGACATCATGGGCAAATACATCTCGCTTTGCGATTGGAAAATCTCGAGCGTTGTCACCGGCGAACGCTGGGACGATGAAATTGCCGCGCTGGAATCCTCCGCTGTCGAGAAACTTATGACCTCCGACCCCGGAAGCCGTGAATTCGGCATGCTGCTTATGGAAGCGCTTGTCACCTCCGGTTTGGCTATTCAGGTATACGGCACCTCCCGTCCCGCGTCGGGCGCGGAGCACCACCTCTCGCATTTGTGGGAAATGCACTGCATTAACCCGCCCACAACCGCGCTGCACGGCGAAAAAGTCGGCGTTGCAACGCTGCTGCTGCTTGACCGCTACCGCTCGGCGAAGGATTTCAGACTCGCCGAACGGTTTTATACGCGCGAATATCTGGCGCCCGTATTCGGAGCGCTCACCGACGGCATTATAAATGAAAATCCGCCCCAATCGCGAGCGGGCGGTTATCCGTTTATCGGACTGTCGCAGAAACGCCTGAACCCCTTTATCCCCGCGATCCGCGAAGCCGTTAACGCGCTGCCCGATCCGGCGTTAATACGCGATTTTATGACCGCCTGCTCCTGCAAAACGGATATTGCGTCGCTGGGACTGCCCGACACACCGGAATTTCTGCGTCTGTCACTGGAGTTCGCGCCGTATGTGCGCAGGCGCTGCACACTGCTAAGGCTGTGCACGCTTAATTAAGCAAAGCGCGCTCCGAGCGCTAATACGGAGCGCGCTCCGAGCGAATTTGTTGACAATATCCATTCCATATGATATAATAATTTATAATTATTCAATATTATGTATTTACGGAGCGTGATCGATAGTTTATGACCGGTGTAAAACAAAAGCTGATCTGGGCTGTCTGCCTGATCCTCCTTTTCATACCGACATATATCGGCGTCTGGGCGTTTACATCCGCCCAAAAAAAGCCGGTAACAGATAATGCCGTCACGCGTATGGAGCTTACCGACCTTGTCGGCACGTCCTATTCCATCGAACGCGGCACCGTGTCGGATGGCTTTGAGGGCGGCGTACTCGCCTTTTTCATGGGACTTAACAGCGCGTCAAAACCCGTAGGCGAGCTGCCTAAACAGCTTGAAGGAACCGGCAATTTCAAAGCTGTATACTACAGCTATGACCTTTCCACCGCCTATCGCTATTATTTTTCCGCCGACCCCGAAAACGCCTATTATGTCGACGCTGAAAACAACGCTTATAAAATCCCCGCCGACAAAGCTTCTATATTTATACAATCATCATACGGCGTGTGCATTTATCCCACCTCGACGCCCCCGTCTTTGACCTTCGGTCAGAACGGCGCCCCCATACTGCCGTCTTCGATGAAGTGGCAGAGCCTGAGTTATGGTAACGCCTATAAAACCGTTGACGCTCCGGTCGCGGCGGGCACGGAACGCCCCGCGATCACCGTGCGCGGCGGACTTGATATGCATTTCACCGTAAATCCCGATTATCTGCTTGTCAATATAAAGCGCGACGGTGAAACCGTTTACGACGACATGTATGAAAACCTCGCCGCCTTCACCTTCGAAGAAGGAAACAGCCTGAGCGTCACCCTGACCGCGAAGTGGTACGAGGACGAGCAGCGCGGCGCGTTCGGCGAAGCGGTCTATATATTCGACGTAAGCGTTCAGCCCGCGCCGGTATTCTATCTCGGCGCAACCTCGATCCAACCGGGTGAATTCGTGGTGCTGAGCGGTAAAAATGTCACCGATACCTCGAGCATAGGTTTTTCCTCCGAACCGGCGATAAATTATACCCCCGTATTCTACCGCGACGGCGATTATGTGCGCGCACTTGTTCCCATATCCGTCGAGCTGCCCGACACGCCTTCATATACGTTCACCCTTACCTGCGGCGGGGTCACGCAGACAACGACGCTCTCTATCGAAAAAAAGCAGTTTAAATCAAAGGATATAGACGTTTCCTCGCAAGCGCTCGCCGATAAATTTTCAGCCGCGGCGCAGAAAGAGCTTGCCGACGGCATTATGCCACTCCTCGCCGCGCCTGACGAAACATTGTATTGGAGCGGGAAGTTCAGCGAAGGCGTTCCTGGACGCTATATAACCGCCGGATTCGGTATCAACCGCAAGCTGACGGGCAAATTCGGCAACGGCACCACCTATCGCAATCCCGGTGTAGATTATATCGTGAACGCGGGCGACAAAGTCGTCGCGGCGAACGCCGGAAAAGTCATATTCGTCGGCGAATTCACGCTGACAGGCAAAACGGTTATTATCGAGCACGGGCTGGGTCTGAAGAGTCTTTACGCCTACCTCGGCGACATATCGGTCAAGGTCGGCGACACTGTTAAAACAGGAGACAGCATCGGCACAGTCGGCAGGACGGATTCCGGCTACGCCTTCCAATACAGGCTTTACGCGGGCGGGGTACCGGTCTGCCCCTACACCCTGTGGGAAAAAGGCATCCCCATGACGCAGTGAGGAGTGGCAGGCATGAAAAATAACCGGCACCGAAAGATACTTGAAATTATAAACCAATACAGCGTCGAAACACAAGACGAGCTTATCGCCAAGCTCCGCGGAGCCGGTATCGACGTCACGCAGGCGACGGTCAGCCGCGACATCCGCGACCTGAAACTGATCAAGATCGCATGCGACGGAAGCACGGGCAAATATAAATATGCCGCGGCACCCGGCGACGACGTGCGTATCTCCGCAAAATACCGCAACATCATACGCGAAACCATTGTAAAAGTCGACAGCGCCGACAACATTGTCGTGCTTAAAACTTATTCGGGAATGGCACAAGCGGCTGCCGCCGCTATAGACGGTATGAGCTGGGGCGAAATCGTGGGCAGCATCGCCGGCGACGACACCATCTTCGTGCTGATGCGCGAGCGCGAAGCGGCGCTCAGTTTTGTGGAAAAACTCCGCAGCGCGCTGCGCGCAGACGTGCTGGAACGCAGATAAAGCGGAACTGCCTCCCCTCATTATATATATTATCATCTTCTTTATTTATGCTATTTCAATTCACCCAAAGGTGCGGGGGTTTTGGGATATTATCTCCCCCAACGCACCTCTATCTATTAAATTATGTTATATGAGCTTGACATCGATAATATCGCGGTTATAAAACATGCGTCGATCGAATTTTCACCCGGGTTCACGGTTTTGACCGGCGAAACCGGCGCGGGCAAGTCTATTATTATAGGTTCCGTTATGCTGCTGCTCGGGTCACGCGTTTGGAAAGACATGATCCGCGCGGGCGAGCAGTCGGCGACCGTGAACGCCGTGTTCGGCAATTTCAGCGAAAGCGAAACCCAAGCGCTCACCGCGCTCGGAGCGGCGCCCGACGAGGACGAACGGCTGTATCTGCGCCGCGACATCAACGCCGAAGGCAAAAGCTCCGCGCGCATAAACGGGCGCGCCGTCCCGGCATCGACGCTTTACGAGGTCGGTGCGCTGCTTATCAACATCCACGGTCAGCACGACAATCAAACGCTGCTCAACCCCGCGTCACATCTGCCGCTTGTGGATTTATACGCAAACAACAGCGAGGAAATGTCCTGCTATCTGTCCGCGTACGAGGCGCTGTCCGCGGTGAAGCGTGAGCTTGACTCCGCTTCGGTTAATGAGTCGGAGAAAGCGCGCCGGGTTGAGATGCTGCGTTTTCAGCTCGCCGATATAGACGGCGCGAAACTCACGCCCGGCGAAGAAGAAGCGCTCGAGGCGCGGCGGCTGAAGCTGCGCAACGCCGAGCTTATCGCCCGCCAGTCGCGGCTTATCCACCGCGCGCTTTACCGCGCCGATAAAGGCATGTCGTCATATGACCTCATCACGCGTTCCAGCGCGGCGCTGGAGCAGATAAGCGAATTTGTACCCGACGCCGATAAATATATCGGGCGGCTGGACGCCATACGCGCGGAACTCGAGGACATCGCCGAGCGCGTTTCCGACGCCTGCGGCGTTGAGATGGACTCCGACCCCTCCGTCGAACTCGACCGCATAGAGGGTCGGCTTGACACCATAACAAAACTTAAACGCAAATACGGCGCTGATATAGAAGAAATTCTCGCGTTCCGCGCAAAAACCGCCGCCGAGCTCGCGGGTCTGGAAAATTCCGATGAGCGGCTCGCTGGGCTTAAAAAAGAGCTTACAGCGCGTGAAGCGGAGACAAGAACAGCCGCAGACGCGCTTACCGCCACCCGACGCGATGCCGCAGCGAAATTATCAGATGCTGTCACCGCCGAACTTGCCGACTTAGAATTGCAGCGCGCGGTTTTTTCGGTGAAAATCACGCCTTCGGTCGAATCGGACGGCAATCCGCGTTATACAAAACGCGGCGCGGACGAACTGGAATTTCTCATAACCGCAAACCACGGCGATCCGCCGAAACCGCTGGCTAAAATCGCATCCGGCGGCGAGCTGTCGCGTATTATGCTCGCCCTAAAAAGCGTTCTTTCCGAGGGCGGCGCGTCGGCGCTGATCTTTGACGAAATCGACGCCGGTGTCTCCGGCAAAACGTCATATAAAATCGGGTTGAAGCTTAAAAAACTATCGCAGTCGGCGCAAATAATCTGTGTGACCCATTCGGCGCAGATCGCGGCAGTCGCGGACACACAGTTTTCAATAAGCAAACATGAGAAAGACGGCCGGGTTGAGACTACCGTCACGCCGCTCGACCGCGCGCAGCGTATCCACGAACTGGCGCGCATTATGGGCGGCGCTGAAATCACCGATAAATTGCTTTCCTCGGCAGAAGAATTATTGGAATCGGGCAAAACATAGCCCGCCGTCATATCTGAATAATTTTTAACACGCACGGGCGTATTTCCCCGAATCGGTATCGCCGGTTTGGATCGGCCGCCCCTGCAGAACGTACAGCATTATAAAACTGGAGAAATATATGAGCCTATACAAAGAATTCATCGACCGCGGGCTGCTCGCGCAGACCACCGACGCGGAGAAGCTGCAGGATCTGCTCGATAACGAAAAACTGACTTTTTATATCGGGTTTGATCCGACAGCCGACAGCCTGCACGTCGGGCATTTTATGCAGCTTAAAATTATGGCGCATATGCAGCGGGCAGGCCACCGCCCGATCGCGCTGCTTGGCGGCGGCACGGGCATGATCGGCGACCCCTCGGGCAAATCGGACATGCGAAAAATAATGACCCGCGAAACTATCGCGCACAACATCGAGTGCTTCAAGGTGCAGATGTCAAAGTTTATTGATATATCCGAGGGCAAAGCGCTGTTTGTCAATAACGCCGACTGGCTGCTCGGATTGAATTATATAGAATTCCTGCGCGACATCGGCCCGTATTTTTCCGTCAACCGCATGCTCGCCGCCGAATGCTATAAATCGCGGCTGGAAACAGGTCTGACCTTCCTCGAATTCAACTACATGCTCCTTCAGAGCTATGACTTCTACCGCCTGTATAATGATTACGGCTGCAAGCTGCAGCTCGGCGGCGACGACCAGTGGTCGAACATCATCGGCGGCGTCGAGCTTGTCCGACGCAAGATGGGCGGCGAAGCCTACGGTATGACCTTCAAGCTGCTGACCAACAGCGAAGGCAAAAAGATGGGTAAAACCGAGCGCGGCGCCGTCTGGCTCGACGCGGAAAAGACCCCTCCGTATGAATTTTTCCAATACTGGCGCAATATCGGCGACGCAGACGTTATAAACTGTCTTAAAATGCTGACTTTCCTGCCGATGGACGAGATTGAAAAATTCGCGCGGCTCGAAGGCAGCGAATTGAACGCCGCCAAAGAAACGCTTGCGTATGAATTGACAAAGCTCATCCACGGCGAGAGCGAAGCGGCGGCGGCGCTTGAGACCGCGCGCGCGCTGTTCACCTCGGGCGGCGCTTCCGCCGACATGCCGACCCATACGCTGACCGCCGACGCATTCACCGACGGTAAAGTCACCGTTATCGATATGCTCATCGCGGCGAAGCTCGCCCCCTCTAAAGGCGAGGCGCGCCGGCTCATCGGGCAGGGCGGCGTGTTCCTCTGTGACGATAAAATCAGCGCTTTTGACGCCGCGCTGACGGAAGCTGATTTTAAAGCACGTGATATAATTATCAGAAAAGGCAAAAAGGTGTTTGTGCGCTTCACGCTTGCGTGATTCATCATAAAGCCGCCCGCGGCATATTATATTATAATGAAAACGAAATAATATTGCCGTACCTCGAATTGTTATCATGAATAAATGTTTTCACGCCGGTGGGCGCGATGCTTAGACCATGATTTATTAATTATAATAATTTAGAAAAGACGCATTATGACTGATTACGGGACGCTTACGCCGTATCTTACAACCAAACGCGAACGCGGGGAATTAGCCTTTTGGACTGATTTACCGCTTTCCTCCTGCTGCTCGTTTAAAATCGGCGGACCGGCTGATTTTGTTATATATCCAAAAAGCGAAGAGGCGCTCATCGAGCTTGTGCAGCTCCTGCGCGCGCGGGAAATCCGCTATAATGTGTTCGGCAACGCCTCGAACGTATTGTTTGACGACGCCGGTTACAGGGGCGCGGTGATTTTCACCTCCGGGTTGTGCGGTTTGACGTGCGAGGACGAAACGCTCACCGCCGGCAGCGGCATGCCAGTCACGAGCCTTGCCGTTGCCGCGCAGAGATCATGCCTGTCGGGACTGGAATTCACTTATGGGATACCCGGCTCGGTCGGGGGCGCCGTTTATATGAACGCCGGCGCTTATGAAGGCGAGATAAAGGATGTTTGCCGCTCCAGCCGCGTATATAATCCCGTTACGGGAGAGGTTGCGGTTTACTCCGGCGCCGACCAGCGCTTCGGGTACCGCGAAAGCGCCTATATGAAAGCGGAACTTATTATTCTTTCATCGTCGTTCAGCCTGCGTTCAACCGATCCCGCGGCTGTGAGGGCGCGCATGGATACGCTTATGCAGCGGCGCGTCGACAAACAGCCGCTCGATTTTCCCAGCGCGGGCAGCGTGTTTAAACGCGTGAACGGTTTTTATACCGCGAAACTCATCGAGGACGCGGGGCTGAAGGGCATGTCGGTCGGAGGCGCACAGGTTTCGGAAAAGCACGCCGGATTTATCATAAACCGCGGCGGCGCGACTTCCTCTGATGTCCACAGGCTTATCGAATGTATACAAAACGCGGTGCGCGACAAATTCGGAGTGGAAATCCAACCCGAAGTCAGAACTATTCCCGCGCTGTAGCGGGGCTGCGTACCCGGACAAATATACCATGGCGTCCCGTTAGACGTAATTACCTTCTTACGAGGATAAATGCATATGGAATTTCTGATTTTAACCGGCATGTCGGGCGGCGGCAAGACGCAGGCTTCAAAATCGCTTGAGGACATGGGTTATTATTGCATCGACAACATGCCCGCCGCGTTGATCGCCAAATTTGCCGAACTGTATACTCATACACCCGGCAAGGCGCAAAACGTGGCTTTTATCATTGACGTGCGCGGCGAACTGGAGTTCGACACGCTGGACGGCGAGCTGGACGCCTTGAAAAAGAACGGTTTTGCATGCCGGATGGTGTTCATCGACTGCAACGATCGCGTATTGCTTAACCGATATAAAGAAACGCGGCGACTGCACCCGCTTGTTTCAACCAAAAACGTCACGGTATCCGAAGCCATTGCTTTGGAACGCGATATGCTTTTACCCCTTAAAGCGCGCGCCGATTATGTTATTGACACCTCGACCCTCACTCCCCTCCAGCTACGTGATCGCATACGGGCGATTCTTTTCGCGTCGGGCGACGGCGGCA
>DHAH01000118.1:0-403 GCA_002397345.1 Clostridiales bacterium UBA4959 | reverse complement strand
GGCGACGGCGGCATGATAATCAACTGTCTGTCGTTCGGGTATAAGTACGGCATCGCGACCGAAGCCGATCTGGTGTTCGATGTGCGCTGCTTTCCCAACCCGTATTACGAGCCTAACCTCAAAGATCTCACCGGACTGGACGAGCCTGTGCGCGATTTCGTTTTTTCATTCCCCGGAACGCGGCTGTTCATGGACAAACTGTTCGATATGGTGGATTATCTCCTGCCGCTTTATATCGAGGAGGGCAAACCGCAGCTCATCATCGCGTTCGGCTGTACGGGCGGCAAGCACCGCTCCGTCGCCATCGCCGAAGCATTAGCCGCGCACCTCCGCTCTCACAACTGCAATACCGTAACCATACACCGCGATATTGTAAAAAAATTTATCGGCGATAAATAACGAA
>DHAH01000134.1:15206-15531 GCA_002397345.1 Clostridiales bacterium UBA4959 | reverse complement strand
CCTGCCGCGCCAATCCGCCCCGATTTTTGTCAAGCACAAAATATTCGCCTCGCCGGGGTGTAATCTGCGCGGGAAAATCGACTTCACCCGCCATAGCTGCGATTTTGTCGGCGTTTATCCCCGCTGCGTTGACGATGTATCGCGCTTTAAGCTGCCGCAGGTGTGAATCAACAGCGAAAACGCCATCCGATTTTGTTATCTTTTCAACCGGGAAATTGAAATAAAACTCGCAGCCGTTCACCACGGCGACCTCGCCCGCCGCGATGCATAATTCATACGGGCACACGATACCCGCGCTGGGAGCGTACAGCGCCGCGACTACCTC
>DHAH01000134.1:9471-15083 GCA_002397345.1 Clostridiales bacterium UBA4959 | reverse complement strand
ATAGCTCGGGTTCAAGCTCGCGGGCGCGCTCACCTGTGATGATCTCAAGTCCGGCAACACCGTTTATTTTACCGCGTTCGAGCAGTTCCTCCAGCGTCTTTGCCTCTGTATCGGAGAAGGCGCAGACGAGCGAGCCGCAGTTTTTGTAGTGCACATCAAGCAGCTTTGTCAGTTCGCCCATCTCCGCGCAGCCCGCGACGTTGAGTTTTGCCTTAAGCGAGCCCGGCGCGGCGTCATACCCCGCGTGGACTATGGCGGAATTGGCTTTTGTCGCGCCCATCGCCACATCGTCGGTTGCTTCGACAATTGCGACTTTCAATTTATATTCTGACAGCCTGTATGCGGTCGTGCAGCCCGTGATACCGCCGCCAATAATGAGAACGTCATATATCATAGACGAATATTACCCCGTTTTATGCCGTTATTATATTCCACAGTATACCACATAAACGCCGTTATTACAACAAATTTATTCGCAAACAATTGTTCTTTTGTTAAACAAAATAAATCCCTGCGCCTTTACAACAAAATAACAAGAAAACATATCACCCCCGCCCATCTCTCAACAATTCCCACATTTATTACAACCGCTTATTTTATTGTTGTAATTTCTTATACTATATGATATAATTAATCGAAAACACGCATGGCGTTGAAAGGCGGAGCTGCCAACAATGAATCCCGGAAATATAGTTTTAAGCGCAGATGAAATGGAGCGCATGTATGATACGGCGACAGCGCTTGTTGACGAGATCGAAAAAGTGGTGGTCGCCAAGCGTGCGGAGATAAAACTGCTTGTCACCGCGCTGCTCGCCGGAGGGCATGTGCTTATCGAGGACGTGCCCGGCGTGGGTAAGACCACGCTGGCGTCGGCCGCGGCGAAAGCCGCCGGGCTCGCGTTCCGGCGCGCGCAGTTTACGCCCGACGTAATGGCGTCGGATATAACGGGGTTTAATATTTATAACCGTCAAAGCGAGCGCTTCGAATTTAAAGAAGGGCTGGTTATGACAAACATCCTGCTCGCCGACGAAATCAACCGCGCGTCACCCAAAACGCAGTCGAGTCTGCTGGAAGCGATGGAAGAATCACGCGTCACCGTCGACGGCGTGACCTATGAAATACCCGACCCGTTCATGGTTATCGCGACGCAGAACCCGACGGGATTTGTCGGCACATATCCGCTGCCCGAAGCGCAGATCGACCGTTTCAGCCTGAAGATCTCGATGGGCTACCCCAGCCTTGACGAGGAGATCGCCATTATCGAAAGCCGCCGCACCGAAAACCCCATCGACACAGTTAAACCGGTGACCGGGGTGGAGGGCATTCTTGCGCTGAGGAATATTGTTTCGGGTATCCATATCGACCCGGAGGTAAGCCGGTATATCGTCCTGCTCGTCACCGCGACCCGCCGCCATGAAAAACTGGCGTTGGGCGCCAGCCCGCGCGCGTCGCTCGCGCTGATGCACATCGCGCAGGCATACGCCTTCATGCACCGGCGCGTCTATGTGCTGCCCGACGACGTCGCGGCAGTTTACAGGAGCGCAATCGCTCACCGTCTTATTTTACGGCAGGAGGCAAAGCTCGACAACATAACCGCCGAGAGCGTGCTCACAGAGATATTGCGCCGTACGGATGTGCCGTATAAAGGCAAACGGGAAAAAACAATTGGCAATTGAAAATACAGGGGACGCCGGTGTCAAACAAGGCTTGACACATAAAACGTCCCGTAAACCGACATATCGCGACAGAGCGCTCTCCCACATAATCACATCCCCGAAACGCGGGCTGAAATTTGTGCCCTGCAGCAATTTCTGGCTGTATCTGCTGCTGCTCGCCGGGGCGCTGCTGTTCACACAGGCGCTGCGCTCGCCGATCTCGGCTGTATTGTTCGTATTTATGCTGCTCCTGCCATTGTTCACGCTCGCATATCTTTTTATCGCCTCCGCCTGCGTCAAAGTATATGTGTCAAACGGACAAGTCCAGGCGCAAAAACTCTCGCCTGTAAAATTCGGACTGAAGATAGCCAACGATTCGATCATACCCATTCCCTTCACCGAAATCGATATATCGCTGCCCGTCGGACGCGCTATGCGCTGTCTGGGACGTCGGGTGCGCGTTTCGCTCGCGCCGTTTGGGTGCTATGATCTGTCAGAGGAAGTCACCTTCCCCTACCGCGGCAAATATGAGATCGGCGTGTCCGATATTTATATCTATGATTTGTTCCGCATGTTCCGGCTGCGCGTTGACGCCGACACGTTTACAACGGTATTCGTCATGCCCCGCCGGCTTACAATCGGGCGGGAGGGCACACACGCCCCGTCGGACGTAAACACCAGCTCGGTGAAAAATATAACCGGCATCGACCGCGCGGAACTGTCGGATATCCGTGAATACCGCAGCGGCGACAACATGAAGAGCATCCATTGGAAACTGTCGTCAAAAGCGCAGGAGCTTGTTGTCAAAGAATATGCCATGAATTCGGGCAACCGTGTGTATATCTTCGCCGACATGGCAAAGATCCGGAACGCCGATAATATCTATGAAGATGATATAAACGAATACGCCGCCGACGGGGTTGTCGAGCTTGCGATAGCCGCCGCGTCGCGCGAGCTTCAAGAAGGCAACGACTGCACCATGATCTGGTACGACGGTCTTCGCCCCGGTATGATGCAGTCGGCGACGCTTGAATCAGCGGGCGATTTGGAAAGCGTCCTGCCCCTCTTCTCCGCCGCGGAGCTGTGCCCCTCGGATGAATCGCACGATTTTACCAGACTGGCAGTGACCGTCACCGAAACGCAGGGCGTGACGGTGATATTCGTATCGGCGCGCATGGACGCTCCGCTGGTACGCGGCATCACAGCCGCCGCAAGCGCATTCGGCGCTCTGACCGCGCGCGGCGCGGTCGGGTATATCTATTTCGACCCGTCAGAACGCATAAAATCACCCGAAGCCCTCACCGCATACCGTGAAACCGCCGAAAATTGCCGCCGCCAACTAAACGAGGCGGGAATAACGGTGATATCGCCGAAAATATAATTATGGAACACCCGAAGGGATTATCCCCTTTAAACGCATAAAAAAATGAACACAACCGCCAAAAAAGCGCATACAAAAAAGCGCGCCCCCGCTCGTAAATATCTATACCTGCCCGAGCTGCAGCGTACGCTGCCCGGCTCGGCGGTCATCGGCTATTTGTGCCGCACGCTTTCGGCGTGGCTGGCGGTGTGGGGGCTGCTGTTGTTTATAAATGAAGCGCTCGAATACGGAGTGAGCGCCGGTTATCTGGCGCTTGCATCGCTCGTACCCGTGGTAATATTGGCGCTCGCGTCCTCAGGCTGGATAGGCGCGATTATATCGGTTGGCATGACCGCGGTTTCGGTGTTTATTTTTGTCCTGTCCGTCAATAAACCGCTGCAGCTTGCCTATTTCTCCGCGCTTTCGCTGTACAACGGCATATGCGCGCGGCTGGGCGGGCTTGGCTACCGCTCGCCCGACGCGATACCGTTTGATTTTACCCCGTATTTTCCAACCCTCACCGCGTCCGACCTCACGCGCGCGGGTTTAACGCTTCTCGGGATTTTTTTGGCTGTTATTATCACGCTTTCGATCATAAAACGTGTGCATTTGCTGCCTGTCGCCACACTGACGGGCGTGATCTGCGTGTTCATCTTCACCTATAACCTCTGCGGGCGGAGCTGGGGATTCACGCTGATGCTCGCCGCTTTCTGCGGCATGGCTGTAATGCGCGCGTATGAGCATTTGAACCGCGCGGAAGATTCGCCGAAACCCAAGGATAAATTTAAAGGCGCGGCGCTCGGCGGCTTTGCCGGGCTTGCCGCGATGGTGCTGGCGTTTATTGTTCTGCTTCTCCCAACGCTCACAATCGATAAAAAGTGGATTGAGATCGGCGGGATTAACTCTAAAATGGAGATAGCAAGACAGATTGTTTCGTCTGTTATCATCGGTGATGTGCCCGATTTTTCCGACCTGGGCTTTTCCGGTCATATGGATACGCTCGCGTCGCGCACCGCGGCTGCCAGTCCGCGCACATTTACCGGAGCGAAGGTCATGGAGGTGCGCACAAATTATAATCTGCCCGTCTATCTGCGCAGCTTTGTTTCGGGAAACTTTGAAAAAGACAAGTGGCAAGCGCCCAAAAAAAGCGGCGGCGAAGCTCCCGTAGGCGAAGAGATAGCGCGCGGTTTTTATAATCTCATCGACCCGAAGCTAACCGCATTGAACGACTATAAAAACTATGTAAGCCGCATCGAATACGGTTATGTGTCAACGCCCGTCGATGTGAAACTGCTGTCCGGCAACGGCAATCTGCTCTATATCCCCTCGCGTTATGACCCGGTGGTCGGACTGCTTAAATATGGCGGCGAACCCGGCGCCATATACGGCGAGGAGCATGAAAATTATGCCGACGGCATTGTCACCACCTCGTGGCTCAACTTCAACAAATCCTACCGCGCTTTGACCTATGTGCAGTCGTTCCGGCACGAGGATGCGTTCGCAAATCTGTCGCAGCTCGACCTTTATTATCGTTTGTGCCGCAGATATATCGAGATGAGCCGCGCGAACCCAAAGCTCGACTGCCGCGAGGAAGCCGCCAACGATATAATCGCGCTGGGGCTGGAAAAAGCAGTCGAGCGCAGCATCTATACAAGCTGGTATGAGCTTAGCGAAAAGGAACGCGAGAAATTTTATAAAAAATTAACCGTCACCGATGAATATAACCAGTATGCAGCAGAGAATTATCTTAATGTGGACAATGCTAACGCACAGCTATTAACAAATATTACGCTTAATATCTTCGTAAACCGGAATCTCGCAAGCCTGACTGTATACGACAAAGTGATGGCGGTAATCGACTATTTAAAAGACAATTACACCTATACCCTGTCGCCCCGACAGCCCTCGGACGACAAGTTGAACCCGGTGCAAGCTTTCCTGCTTGACACGCGCGAGGGCTATTGCGTGCAGTTTGCGACGGCGGCGGCGCTGATGCTCCGCACGCTGGGAGTACCCACACGCTATTGCGAAGGGTTCATCGCGTCGGAATTCATACTTGATAAAGCAGAAAATTTAAAAGGTAACGAGGGACGTTATACCGCGACCGTGACCGACTATAACGCGCACGCGTGGATCGAGGTTTATGTAAACAACATCGGCTGGCTCACGTTTGAAACAACACCGGAATATTATTCGGGCATGTACGAGCATTACAACCTCCCCGGCGGCAGCACCGCCCCCGATTATAAACCGCCAGAATACAAGCCGCCCGAGGAGCTGCCCGATGAAGAGGCAGGCACAGCCAAAACCATCAAAGCCGATATAATTATCACCGCGATTTCCATGGGGTTCCTGTTAATCGGCGCGCTGGGCGGAGCGGTGTATTTCATCCGGGATTTCGCCGCCGAATCGCGCACCGCGCTGTACAGGCGGGAAGATTTCGTCGGATGCGCGTTGCGCCATAAGCTGGACGACAGCGAGCGCCGCGCTGCCGCGACCGCTGTCGCCGACTATATCACATGCACGCTCGGTGTCGTCGGACTGCGCCCCAAAGTCGGCGAGCTGCCGCCCGAATATGGCGAGCGCTGTGTGCGCGT
>DHAH01000134.1:3544-9347 GCA_002397345.1 Clostridiales bacterium UBA4959 | reverse complement strand
TGTGTGCGCGTACTTCGCGGCGAAGAAAACGCCGACGGGACTGCCAATAATCAAAAAAGAGCCGCTAAAAAGCCATACGGATCGCTCGGTGTCGCAAATGAGTTTACCGGCGCCGCGCAAAGTGAAAACATTGAGCCGGAGCGCATTTATACCGGCGAGCTTGGCGAGGTATTCGGCTTTATGCAGCGCGAGGAGTTCGGCGACGGTATGTCAGAGATGCAGTTGCGCAAATGCGCGGAATTTCTTGTCGCGCTGTCCGACGATATTTATAAAAATTTGAATCCGCTGTCGAAATTCTGGTTCCGGCACATTAAATACGCAATATGAATAAAATTGAAGTCCACGATTTGCCCGGAGGGACGCTTGCCTACCTCGGCGACTCCGTATTCGAGGTAAAAGTGCGGCAAATATTGATAGAAAAAGGTTATACCTCATGCGGAGTGCTCAACCGTGAGGCGCTCCGATACGTCACCGCCGTCGCGCAAAGCAAAGCGGCGGAAAAAATCCTGCCCCTGCTTGACGACGAGGAAACCGCCGTATACAAGCGCGGGCGCAACGCGAGCGGATTGTCAACGCCTCATTCGGCAACGCAGAGCGAATACCGCCGCGCGACAGGCCTTGAGGCTTTGTTCGGCTATCTCTATCTAAAAGGAAAAACCGAGCGCATAGACCTGCTGTTCGCGGTTTGCGCAAACGATATTAAAAACGAAGGGAATGTGTAAATGTCTGCACAAACTAAAAAAATTAAAGTTTTAAGCGTGTTCGGCACGCGTCCGGAGGCGATTAAGATGTGTCCGCTGGCGCTGCTGTTCGCCGCCGATGATCGGTTTGATTCAAAGGTGCTTGTCACCGCGCAGCACCGCGAGCTGCTCGATTCCATGCTCCGCTCGTTCGCGGTGACGCCCGATTATGATTTGAACCTGATGCGCGCGGGTCAGACGCTGGCATACACCACCTCCGGCGTAGTTTGCGGAGTGTATGATATACTGGATTCATATAGACCCGACCTCGTGCTCGTCCACGGCGACACCACCACCAGTTTTGCGGCCGCGCTCGCCGCCTTTTACCGTAAAATCGCGGTTGGACATGTCGAAGCGGGACTGCGCACATGGGATATGTATTCGCCTTTCCCCGAAGAAATGAACCGCACGCTGACCAGCCGGCTTGCGACTTTGCACTTCGCGCCGACCGAACACAGCCGCGAAAATCTGCTGCGCGAGGGGATCACGCAAAACATCTCCGTGACGGGCAACACCGCGCTCGACGCGTTCAAATACACCGTTTGCGACGGTTACGAATTTAAAAGCGAGGCCCTGCGCGCGCTTGACTTCGATGATAAAAACGTAAAATACGTGGTCATGACCGCGCACCGGAGCGAAAACCTGAACGGCGGCATCGCGGCGGTGTGCCGCGCGGTCAAGCGCCTGACCGCTATGCACCCCGAGCTGCATTTTATCTATGCCATGCATCCAAATCCCGCCGTGAGAAACGCCGTCGTCCCGATTTTAGGGGATGTGCGCGGCGTGACTCTTTGCGAGCCGTTGGAAGTGACCGACATGCACAACCTGCTCTCCCGCGCATATCTGTGCCTCACCGATTCGGGCGGACTTCAGGAAGAAGCGCCCTCGTTCGGGCTGCCCGTGCTGTTGGCGCGATCGGAAACCGAGCGACCCGAAGCCGTCGAGGCGGGCACAGTGAAGGTAGTCGGCACCGACGAAGACAATGTCGTCACGGAATTTGACCGCCTGTACAGCGATAAAGCGCAATACGATAAAATGAGCCGCGCTCAAAACCCCTACGGCGACGGACATGCCTCCGAGCGTATCGCCGACGCGATATATAAACATTTTACGCTGTAACTCCCGCAGCCGTTAAACTGCATGGGCGGAGTTCCATTTCCGCCCGACATTCCCATATAACAACATCACAATGGAGGGAAACCCATATAAAAACAAAAATCAAGGTTGTTGACGACTTCAAAAAATTCGCGTTTAAGGGTAATATTCTCGACATGGCGGTCGGTATTATCATCGGCGGGGCGTTCACCACCATCGTAACCTCGCTGGTAAATAATATCCTCATGCCGCTCATTTCATTCGGTACGGCGGGCATCGATTTCTCTGATATGAAGCTGGTGCTGCGCCCGGCTGAGATTGTGGACGGTGTGGAAAAAACCGCCGAGTGCGCGATCGGTTACGGCGTGTTTATCCAAAACATCATCTATTTCTTTCTCGTCGCAGCTTCGGTATTCATCTTCCTGCGCGTTATAAACCACCGCAAGATCAAGGCTGATTTTGCGAAAGCCAAAACCGACGCCGAAGCCGCAAAGCTCGCCGCCGACAGCGCCAAAGCAAAAACCGAAGCCAATGAAGCGCGTGCCGCGCATGAAGAGGCGCTGCTCGTCGAGATCCGCGATTTATTAAAGAAACAAACCAATACATAATCCTAAATTTATTGCAGGTGCGAAACCCATTTCCACCCGCAAATGAAGGCGGAATTTATTTCCGCACGCAACACAAGACATATCAATTTTTATATAAAAAACAGGAGTTTGCAACAATGTATTATCTTGGAATTGATCTGGGCGGGACCAATATCGCGGTCGGTATTGTCGACGAGGGGTATAACATAATTAAAAAAGGCAGCGTGCCCACCAAAGCGCAGCGCGCGCCCGAGGAGATCGTCGCCGACATGGGCAAACTGTGTCTTGACCTTCTCGCCGAAGCGAATATCCCGGTGAGCGAAGTCGCCTATGCCGGTATCGCCGCGCCCGGCACGGCTAACCCCCAAACGGGCTGCGTCGAATACGCCAACAACCTGCCGTTTTTAAACTTCCCCATCGCTAAAATCCTGCGCGAGTATCTGCCGGTCGAGAAAATTCTCGTCGAAAACGACGCGAACGCTGCCGCTTACGGCGAATCGATCGCGGGTGCGGCGCGCGGCGCTAAGTTCGCGGTGATGATTACGCTGGGCACTGGGCTCGGCGGCGGTATCATTATCGACGGCAAGGTTTATTCTGGCTTCAACTTTGCAGGCGCGGAGTTGGGGCATATGGCTATCGAATACAATGGCAAGCCATGCACCTGCGGGCGGCGCGGCTGCTGGGAGGCTTACAGCTCCGCTACCGGGCTGATCCGCATGACACGCGAAAAGATGATCGAAACGAAAGACACCATCATGTGGGATATGGTAGGCGGCTCGATCGACAACATCAGCGGAAAAACCGCGTTCGCCGCGATGAAGCAGGGCGACAAAGCCGCGTCTGAGGTTGTGGACATGTATATCGCATACCTCGCCTGCGGCGTGACCAACCTGATCAACGTCTTCCAGCCGGAGGTGCTCTGCATCGGCGGCGGTGTCTGCCGCGAGGGCGATTATCTCATTAAACCGCTGCTTGCGCTGGTGGAAAAGGAACAGTACACACGCAATTCCGATAAAAAGACCATTATTAAAGTAGCCGAGCTGGGTAACGACGCCGGTATCATAGGAGCCGCCGCTCTCGGCCAGCAATAACAGGACGCGGAGACGCGGAGAACGGGGGACGCGTGGGGGGAGAAGCTCCCCCCACACCCCGCAGTGATGGGTGTATTTATTATAAACCTGTATACCCGGTTTATTTCACGCTATTTTAAACAACGGGACGTCTGAGATGGCGTCCCACGTTTTATGAAACAATATTTATAAGGATTATAAAATCATGCCAACCAGAATAAAATCCTATCAAAAAGAATTTTCCCACACATACGTGCTGGGCGCGTCGCCGACTTATGAGCTGCTCCGCGCCCGACCCGGCGTCCTCGAATGCGTTTACATCCATTCCGCATACCGCGACGCGGATAACCTCACAGCGCTGTGCGACGAGCTTTCGGTGCCGACCGCGAAGTCCGACCGCGAGTTTAATATCGTGAACCGCAAAGAAAATTGCTATGTTTTCGGCGTACTGCGCAAATATGACGAGCCGCTCGAGGGCGGCAAGCCGCATATCGTGCTTGTCAATCCTTCGGATATGGGCAATCTCGGCACTATAATCCGTACCATGACGGGGCTGGGTATCGATGACCTCGCTATTATCGAGCCTGCGGCGGATGTATGGAACCCCAAAACCATCCGCGCGAGCATGGGCGCGCTGTTCCACATCCGGCACAAGTGCTACGCCTCGTTTGACGAATACACGACGGAGTTCCCCGCTCACAGCCGCTTCGCATTTATGCTCGACGGAGCGATAACGCCCGAGGAAGCGCCGCCCTGCCCGCTGTTTTCGCTCATATTCGGCAACGAAGCCAGCGGGCTTGACGAGCGTTATCACAAGCACGCGCAGAGCGTGCGGATTCCGTTCAGGGACAGCGTCGATTCGTTTAATCTGTCGATTGCGGTTGGCATAGGGGCTTATGAATTTGCGAAGAAGAATGGGCTGCTGGGGTAAATAATAAGTATACAAAAAAGCGCAGGAGCGGCAAGTCGCCGTCCCTGCGCCTTTTTTATTTTATACTTTAAGTTTCTTTTTTCGCATACTGCGAAAGTCTTGCCGTTATCGCCTTGAACCGCTCTGTTTCGCGGATCGGGTTAAACAGTTCGTCGGGAAGACGTTCGTGCAGCATTTGATAGCAGTCATTATAGGCAAAGTCTTTAGCAAGGTTTTTAGCTTTCGAAAATTCCTTCCCGAACGGTATCAATGAAGTGTGCGTAAAAACCTCCGGCATGGTGTCAAACGCTATTGCATACTCCACGGACTTTTCTAAGCAGACAAGCGCGTTATCGTGTTCATTCAGACGCATATAGAAGGTCGCCATACCCCGGTATAATGCTTCAATTCTCGTATTATAAAAACCGTAGTCACCGTTTTCGTATATCAATTCGTAGATATTGATCGCTTTTTTGTACAGCGCTATCTGATTTTGCATATCGCCGTCATGTTTCGCGCGGGCATAGTTCGTTATATCGCTGGTAATATAATCGCAAAAACACTCTATATTAGTTTTCAATTGCGAAATTTTTTCTTCACCTTCATAAATGCGTCCGAGCAGCATATCGCTTGTTACGAGAGTGCTTGGCAGCTTACAGGCGGTTTTTATTGCTTTTTCTTTTTCGCCTATACTATCGTAATCATACGCCAGCATTTGAATCACGCCATACCGAATGTTGTCGTCGGTGCATTCTTTTAAAATACGCTCGTTTATTGAGATAGCTTCTTTCTTTGTTTCTTCATACTTTCCTAAATAAAACGCGAGGTCGCTGAGTAATTCAAAATCATTCGGGAATTCATTGACCGCTGTTCTGCATATCTCAATATTTTCTTTTATAAACCCCTTAGAGAAGTTTTCTCTAAGCTGAGCTTGGATTTCACGAAGCCGTTCTTGTTTATTCATGTTATAAACCCCCAATAATTCATCAGTCGTCACGTTGAAATAATTTGCGATGGCGGGCAGCAGTTCGAGGTCGGGATAACACACGCCGCTTTCCCAGCGCGACACCGCCTGGAATGTTATGCCCAGATAATCAGCAAATTTCTCCTGTGTGACATTTGCTTTTCTGCGTAGATCCCTGATTTTTTCGCCGATTTTATTTACCATGACATCACCCCGTTTTTATTTAAATTAAGGTCTGCAAGTACTTGTAAGCTTATTGTACAGCATTACTATATAAAAGTCACTAATCAATTAATTGTATATGTTTCTATCGGTGATTGAATTATGTTTGCCGTTGAAAAATAAAAAAAACTCCGACAACCATAACGATTGCCGGAGCTTTTTTATTTTGGTGACCCGTACGAGAATCGAACTCGTGTTACCGCCGTGAAAGGGCG
>DHAH01000134.1:0-3424 GCA_002397345.1 Clostridiales bacterium UBA4959 | reverse complement strand
GTCTTAGCCGCTTGACCAACGGGCCGTCTGCTTTTAAATTGTGACTGCTTTTTTAATAAACTGTCCGGTTCGGCAGGTGCCATGCGCCCCTGCGCCGGACGTTTTGGTAGCGGAAGTTGGACTTGAACCCACGACCTATCGGGTATGAACCGATTGCTCTAGCCAACTGAGCTATTCCGCCATGATTGTCACACATTCAAAGCCCGATTATTATATCATACAGCTTGCGGTTTGTCAATACTTCACGCGTAAAATCATAAAATTATTCGAACCAAAACAATATCCAACAAAGATTTTACACACTTCAGCCATTTTATACTTGAAATCGCCAAAAAAACAATATATAATCTATACATTAGCGTGAAAGATTTATAAAGACAGACAAATCGGAAGCGCAAACGCCGTTTCAATGGATTATTTGTACGCTTCAACGTATGGCGTTTATTATAATGTTTTATCGGGAGTGAAGGACGGATGTCATATACCATTGCGGGCGGCGTGCGCATGGAAGAATATAAGCGCACGCGGCGACAGCAGATCAAGCGGATGAGCCCCGCTCCGAGGTGCGTCTGTATTCCAATGCTCCAGCACGCCGGCACGCCGTCCACCCCCCTCGTCAGCCCCGGCGATATTGTCTGCCGCGGTCAGCTCATCGGTGAGGCAAGCCCGGAGGATGAGCACGGCGGCGACTGCCGTGTCCATGCCAGCGTGTCCGGACGCGTTACGCGGATTTTAGAACGTGATGGCGCTGTTTGTGTCGAGATCGAAAACGACTTCGAGGACAGGCTGTCACCGGAGTTGAAGCCCTTTGACAAGCGGCTTTCTGATACCTCGTCCGACGAGATTATCGAAATAATCAAAAACGCCGGCATCGCCGGTCTGGGCGGCGCCGCTGTCCCTACTCATATAAAACTGCGAGCCGCAATCGGCAAAACAGACACGCTTATCATCAACGGCACGGAGTGCGAGCCGTTTTTCACCTCCAACCACCGTCTGATGCTCGAATCACCCGCGTCGGTCATAAACGGGGTAAAGATATTATTAAAGACGCTGTCGCTGCGCCGCGCTACGATCGCCGTCGCCGACAACAAGCCCGACGCGGTGTCAAAGCTGGAAGGATTGCTTGTCGGCAGCGCGCTGATCAAGGTGAAAGTCTGCAAGACGAAATATCCGCAGGGCGCTCAGCGCCAGCTTATCAGCGCATTGACCGGACGCGAGATTGCGCCCGACGGGCTGCCCATTGATGCGCGCTGTTTGGTTTTCAACGTCGAAACCTGCGCGGCGATATTCCGCGCGTTCGCGAAAGGGATACCGCTCATCGAGCGTGTCGTCACCGTCGACGGCGACTGCGTGCGAGAGCCGGGCAATGTGCTCGTACCTCTCGGCACATCGGCGCTTGATGTCCTCGACGCCTGCGGAGGGCTGAAAAAGCCGCCGTCTGCGCTGATACTCGGCGGCCCGATGACAGGCGCAGCGCAATGTGACCTCTCCGCGCCGATAGTTAAGGGGACGCGGGCGATTTTGGCATTCTCGCGTGACTTCGAGGGCATAGGGCGTTATGAGCAGACCCCCACCTGTATCCACTGCGGTAAATGCGCCGAGGTTTGCCCCGCGCGGTTATTGCCGAACTATATCGCCGATCTTTACAACGCGGGTATGCATGACGAAATCGCCGATGAATTTGGCGCTGACGCGTGTATAGAATGCGGCGCGTGCAGTTATGTATGCCCCGGCTATTATCCGGTCACGCAGTATGTGAAAATGGCGAAACATCGCCCGATAAAAAATCAACTGACCGAAAACGAATTGACAAACAATAGCGCTTTACCCCCAACAACAACCGCCGCGGAGGAATAATCCGTTGTTTAAATTAAAATCCATACCACAACCACCGTCCGTCAAAGCGCCGGCTTTGACCATGTCGTCTCCGCCGCACATCAAGCACC
The DNA here is from genome assembly GCA_002397345.1 of Clostridiales bacterium UBA4959. GTDB lineage: Bacteria > Bacillota > Clostridia > Oscillospirales > CAG-272 > DTU078. The sequence continues at coordinate 1,478 of DHAH01000134.1, read as the reverse complement.
CCGACAACACACGCACGCTGATGCTCGACGTGCTCATCGCGCTTACACCCGCGTATGTGTGGGGCGTATACATCTTCGGCTTGAGGGCGCTGGTGCTCGGTGTTATTTCCGTGTTCTCCTGCGTACTTTTCGAGGCCGGGGCAGTGTTTGTTTTGCGCCGCTTAAACGGCGGCAACGCGCGGGAATGGAACCCCGCCCCTACAATCCTTGATCTGTCCGCGGTTGTAACCGGTACGCTGCTGGCGATGAACCTGCCCGTATCCGCACCGCTGTGGCTGCCGGTTATAGGCTCTGCGTTCGCGATTATAGTCGTCAAACAGCTATACGGCGGGATCGGCAAAAACATCTTCAATCCCGCGCTGTCGGCGGTGGTATTTCTCACGCTGCTATTTCCCGCCGCGATGACAAATTTCACCGCGCCTCACACACCGATTTCGCCGCTGAAAATCACGCTGAGCAGCGCTGATATTGTCGCTGCCGCGCCCCCGCTCGCCGCGCTGAAGCAGGGCGTGTTCCCCGCCGAAAGCATGTTTACATTGCTTATCGGCGACCACGCGGGCACTATCGGCGAGGTGTCGACGCTGCTGCTGATTGCGGGCGGCATTTATCTGCTCGTGCGCCGTGTGATCTCGTGGCGCATCCCTGTAGCGTTCATGGGCGCGGTCGGATTGATCACAATTATATTTCCCAAAGTCGCGCTTGCCTCCGATGTTATCGCGCTGTCTTTTGCAATGCGCCAGCTTACATGCGGCGGACTGGCGCTCGGCGCGATATTTATGGCTACCGACTACGCCACCTCGCCCGTCACACCCGCCGGCAGGCTTATCTACGGCGTGGGCTGCGGTATTATTACGGTTATCATACGCTATTACGGCGTTTACACCGACGGCGTACCCTTCGCGATACTTATAATGAATATATTTGTGTGGTATCTCGACCGGTACGCAAAACCCAAATATTTCGGATGGACCAAACCGTCGAAGGGAGCGGTGCAAACAGATGACAGATGAAAACAATCAAATAATCGAGCATATCGAACCTGTCGGGCAGCCGCCCGAAACCGCTATTCACGACGGGGTCGACGAGCGTGAAACGCTTTTCAGTATAAATTCCGACGATGCGCCGCAAGCGGAAGATGTAGGGCAGGGGCAAGCCCCCGCCGCCAAAGATGCGCCGCAGGTAGAAAATGTAGGGCGGGGGCTTGCCCCCGCCGCTCGGCTTAGCGATTTCATTTCGCGGTTAAGCCGTATATTTAATAAGGTTTTTTTCGGTATCCGCATTCGCATTATTTTCGCCGATCCGCCGAAATGGTTTCGCGGCATACCGATCTCGCTCGTGACCGCGGGTCTTATCATCATGGCGTTCGCCGGATTTTGGGGATTGAAAATAACATAAGGGTTACGGGGATACGGAGATACGGGGTTACGCTTGGGGGCATGATGCCCCCAAGCCCCTGCCCCCAAAGGATGATTTTAATA
>DHAH01000143.1:10821-11330 GCA_002397345.1 Clostridiales bacterium UBA4959 | reverse complement strand
TTCGGCATTGTGATGTCCGGTTTGGTTTCTATTGCCGCGGGTCTGCTGGTAAAGTTCAGCGGTGCGAAAGCGGTTGAAAAGGTGCTGCCGCCGACTATCACCGGCCCCATCGCGATGATTATCGGGCTTACGCTCGCCGGAAACGCGCTCCGTGATGCTTATACCGCCTCGCCCTCCTTCACCGGCAACGCGGGTCTGATCTGGATCGTATCGCTGGCGACACTGCTTTCCACCATCTTATTTTCACGTTATCTCAAAGGCTTCCTCGGTCAGCTTCCGCTGCTGCTCGGCGCGGGTGTAGGCTGTCTGACCGCCTTGGCGATGTACCTGATTGGCGGTAATGGTTATAACCTGTTCGACACACTTGAGGTCGGAAAAATCGTTTCGGCGTCGGTATTCAAACTCGGTGATGGCTCGGTCTTCGCGCTGCCCGCGTTCAGCCTGCCCAAATTCTCGCTCGAAGCCGTGCTCGCGATCATGCCGATTGCCATTGCAACCATACCCGAATC
>DHAH01000143.1:9758-10735 GCA_002397345.1 Clostridiales bacterium UBA4959 | reverse complement strand
GCCATTGCAACCATACCCGAATCCACCGCCCATATTTATCAGCTTGACATATACGTAAACGACGTGGCGCGCCGCAAAGGCAAGGGTAAATATAATTTAGTGGACAAGCTGGACCGCAACCTTATCGGCGACGGTATCGGCGATATGATCACCGGATTCATCGGCGGCCCTGCCGGGACAAACTATGGCGAAAACATCTCCACCATGGCGATCACAAAGGTGTTTTCCGTTCATGTGCTTGTCGCGGCGTCTGTGTTGGCGATGATCGTATCTTGTTTCACGCCCCTGATTCAGGGCATTTATGCGATACCTAAAGCCGTCATCGGCGGGCTTGAGATTTATCTGTTCGGCGCTATCGCCGCGCAGGGCATCGCCATAATGATCGACAAAAAATGCGATATGTTCTCGTCAAAGAACATATCCGTAATCGCGACCATTATGATTATCGGTCTGGGCGGACAATATGCCTTTGGCGGCAATATTCCCTTCCCGGGTTTTTCAGGCGGTATACCCTGCATAGCGGGCGCCGCTATCTTCGGTATAATTCTCAACCTGCTGCTCAGTATCGGTGAGAAGAAAACCAATGAGTGACAGAAACCGGGGGTTACATCGTCGGGAAGCACGATAACATCGCTGCTTTCTTTGCGGCGGGCGGGGATAATTCCGCTGACCGGGTATCTCCTTTTCAATTTTATACCTCGCTTCACCGCCCATTTGGGATCATTACCTAAAAGAGCGGTTCAGTTATAATCATATCTGTTTCTTTCGACTTATTTAACCTTACGGGTTGAAAAATCATAAAATAGTGCTATAATATTAAGTAGAATAATGTCATCGAGGGTTAACGCCATGAATCTGCGGAAACGTATATACAGCATCACTATCGCGGCGCTGCTTTGCGCGATCGGGATACTTATTCCTATCTTTTCACCAATTAAGATCCAGCTTGAACCGGCGTCGTTCACGCTGGCGAGCCA
>DHAH01000143.1:9168-9631 GCA_002397345.1 Clostridiales bacterium UBA4959 | reverse complement strand
AGCCATGTGCCGATTTTTATCGCGCTATTTATCTCGCCGATAACGGCGGTGTTCGTCACTATCGGCACTACATTCGGATTCTTCTTCGCCGGATTCCCGCTTGTCGTCGTTGCGCGCTCCGCGTCACAGATTATTTTCGCCGTTGTCGGCGCAATAATATTGAAACGCAAACCGAATATTACCGATTCGTTGAAAAGCGCCACACTTTTCGCGATATTACTCTCGCTCATCCACGGTATCGGGGAAGTGCTCATCGTTCTGCCGTTTTATTTCGCGGGAAAAATGACGACCTGGCAGTTTAATTCGATTTTCCTGCTTGTCGGTGTCGGGACGTTCGTTCACAGTATGATTGACTTTTATATAGCTCATTTCATCTGGCGTCCGATAAAAAAATCGCTGTCAGGCAAGACAGTGGAGTAAAAAAAAAGGGCAGCAGCCCCTTTTGAAAGAGAACGCGCTTTCT
>DHAH01000143.1:481-8970 GCA_002397345.1 Clostridiales bacterium UBA4959 | reverse complement strand
ACGCGCTTTCTGAAGAAAGCTGCGCAAAGACTTTTCAAAACAAATTATAATGTAATTTGTTTTGATACTTGTTGATTGTGCATATTGGCGCCGCCTTTATGGGTCCCTCACCCATAAGGGCGGTTGTTTTTTATAACGAACTATTTAAAAATGGTTTATCTTCAATCTGAAAAGGGCAGCAGCCCTTTTTTTATAGCCATTTATAATCGGTGTTTCCGTTTATATATTTCTCGGTTATATATTCGTCTATCGAGTCGGCGACGCGGCGCGATACCTTAACGGCTTCGACTACTGTTTTCGCTCCCGTGACAACATCACCCGACGCGAAAACACCTTCGCGCGTCGTGCGCCCGAACTCGTTCACTGCGACCAGACCGTCGCTTTTTATGTCAATGCCTGTCGTCGTGGACACAATAACCGAACGCGGACCCTGACTGATCGCGACTATAATCGAATCCGTGAGAAACAGCGCTTCCGTACCCGGTATGGGACGCGCTTTTTTTATGCCGTTTTCTTCATAAACCTCAGAATCAGCGAGTATAACGCCTTCTTCGGTAAATTCGATTGCGGTTTTATTCATCATAAACCGCGCGCCGTCGATTTTAGCGTATTCAACCTCGATGGTGCGCGCTGTGATAGCGTCCTCGCCCATATTACAGATAATGAAAACTTCTTCGCTGCCGTGCCTGAACGCCGTTCGCGCCACATCCATTGCTACGTTGCCCGCTCCGATCACCGCCAAACGCTTGCCGAGCGAATAAACGTCGGGGTTACGCAGGTATTCGATGGCAAAATGTACGTTGCCCAGACTTTCGCCCTTGATATTCAGCTTGCGCGGACGCCAGACTCCCGTACCCATAAAAACCGCTTTAAAACCGTCACGGAACAAATCGTCAACGCTGAGATTCGCGCCGATAGTAGTGTTTGGACGAACCTTCACGCCGCTCTCGATCAGTGTCTTGGTAAGACGGTCGATAATGCGTTTTGGCAGTCGGAATTCCGGTATACCGTACCGCATGATGCCGCCCGTCTTGTCGTTGCCTTCGTAAATAGTAATGTCATATCCCTTGCGCGCGAGTATGAATGCGATAGTAAACCCCGCCGGCCCGGAGCCGATGATGGCGACCTTCGAATTCAGTTTATCTGTCGGAGCCGGCTCGGGCTTGTAGATGCTTAGATAATAATCGGATATATACTGCTCGATGGCGCTGATCTGCACCGGCATACCTTTTTTGCCCATAATGCAATGACCCTCGCACTGGTTCTCCTGCGGGCAAACATGACAGCAGACCAGCGACAGGGGGTTGTTGTCAAACAGTAATTTACCCGCTTCCGCGATCTTGCTGTCGAGCAGCAGGCGTATCGCATCGCGGATGGGGGTGTTAACGGGACAGCCCTGACTGCACATCGGTTTCGGACATTGCAGGCAGCGCTTCGCGTCCTCGATAACGTGTTTACTCATAAGCGCTCTCCTTATTGGGGACGGGGGAACGAAGATAAATTACCCCCGTACCTCCGGAATTAATTTTATATTTCAATATTTTTTGCGAATTTTTTACCTAATCGCTGCAGCGCTATTGATATAATAATTCCCACCGCTATCGCGGCGACGCACAGGAGCGCGTCGGTGATGTTTTTAGGCAGTCCGGGAAATATTGTTATCAGCGAGCCGCACATAAAGCCGAGCACGAGCATATAACCCAGCGCACGCCAGCGCCGAAACACATACCGCGTCAGCTTAGAAAATAATATCATCGCGATTATAAAACAGACTCCGACAAGCGCGATTGTAAGCACATCGAAGCTCGTCGCCGCGTCGAGCAGCGGTTTATATACCCCCAGCATCATGAGTACCATCGAAACGCTCATGCCCGGTATCATACTCGTAACGCCCGCGACCGCGCCGCATATGGGATAATAGAACATTTTAAAAGTTCCTTCCGCAGCGGAGGTATCGACCATAAGCGCGGGAGCATATCTTGCGGTTATTCCCACCGTAAGCGCCAGCGCGAACGCGCCGGCAACACCTGTTAAGTATTTTAGCTTGAATCCCTTTTTCGCTTCATTATATACGGTTGGCAAGCTGCCGGCAATCAGGCTGATGAACAGCATATACGACGGCAGCGGGAAATATTCGAACATCAGATGCAATACTTGTAACAATGCGAGTATCGACAAAACGCCGCCGATCCCTATCGGTAGAATGTAGATTACGTTTTTCTTGAAATTTTTAAAAGGATTTGATATTATCTCCAGCAGGGTGTCATAAATCCCCATGACGACAGCCATGATACTGCCGCTTATCCCCGGCGCTATAACGCTCACGCCGAGCAGCACACCGCATAACATACGATATAAAAAGTTTTTTATATGCGCACCGGTTTTACTGTCCATTTAGAAAGCCCATAAAATTTATTTTTATTTTCCGGATTCAACCAGTGTCAGTCTGCCTATATCGTCATAATTTACGAAAGAATCGATGCTGTACAGGAAAAGCACACGGTCATAATCTCCGATGTTGAAATAGCGGTCAAACGATTTATTTATATACCGCAGATCAACAAGCGTTATCTCCGAATAATTTTCCAGAAGCATGGGTGCCATGCAATGGGCGTAAGAGTCTTTAAATATCAATAATTTCCCGCCCCCGGCTTCGCCTGTTACGGTGATTACCGGTTGATTTTGACCCAGAAAGTAAGCGTATTTATCTTTTTTATCTAAAAACTCGTCGAAATATATACTGTCGCGCTCGGTTTGTTTTGTACCGTCGTTAATTATACAGGTTGCTTTGCCGGAATACTTGTAGGCGTTTATCGTGTCGCTTTTTATAAAACGCACGCCGGAGGATGAGTACAACGTGCCGTTAAAAGATTTACTGACTTCCGTTGCTGTAAATTCGGCAGGTTTTAGTCCCACGTACTCACAATACGCTTTATACGCCAATGACGCGCCAAAAGTCGTCCAGTGGTGGTCGGTGCGGTAATAGATATATTCGTCCTTGTGCGCCGAAAGTGTTTCGTAAACCGACAAGCAACCCGCCTTTACATCAGAATATATACGGTCAATCACTGCTTTTTCATCCCACGGAGACGCGATGAAAGCATAGCTGTACGATTGGATGCTCGAGGCGCTCGGCACTACCATCAGCGTAGCGGGCAGTCCGGTCACGTCGATAAAACGGTTTATCGCAGCGATATTTTTATCAATATAAGCGTCGTTCGGGCCGTTCAGTTTACTTATCAGCGCGCCCGTGCCGCTTTTGTCGGAGCAGATGTATACGCCGTTGTTTTCGCGCTTACCTGACGCATACTGCAGCACGCTCTGCATGCTGATCCAAAAATCACGCGCGACGAAGCGGTCGTTTATATAATTTTCGATATCGTTCATATAGGTGCCGTCTAAAATAGTGCTAACCTCGGCTTTTGGGAACTTCGCCAAATACCGGTTCTCATTTTCGGAAAAATCGCTGACGGGCTTGAAAAAATTATATATTGTCACGGCGAACCATATGAGTATAAACGACGCGAAAAAGATTATATTGTAATTCAGTTTATTTGTTTTCATATACCATTTTCCGGCTATCCACTTGTTTTGGTCATTTTACCCCGCGGCTCACCGCTTAAAAGCGGAAATACAGGAACGGGTTATAGGTGCTGTTCACCAGATACGCAACGCAGCAGGCGAACACCGCTATATACGCCGCGGAGGCGCCGATCCAGACGCGTTTTTTATCGCTCGATTCGGCGTAATCGATGAGCTTTTTGAAATGCGGCGTCGAAAAATAACCCGCCACGATGAAAATCAGCCCGTAGCCGAGCAGATAATACAGCGATCCATTATTAAACAACGGCACGCCGGTAAAACCAAACATACCTTTTAAATAATTAACAAGCGCGCCCATGTCCTCGAAATAGAATATCACCCAGCTTATCATTACAAGCAGCAGCGTATATATGCGCCGGACAAACGACGGCAGCTTGTCCAGCAGCTTCGAAAGAAAATATTTTTCACAGATCAGAATAACGGCGAAATATAATCCCCAAATGATAAAGTTCCATGACGCGCCGTGCCAAAAACCTGTGAGCCCCCAAACGATAAGCAGGTTCAGGATATGCCGCACCTTCGAGACGCGATTACCGCCAAGCGGAATGTATACATAATCGCGGAACCACGTCGACAGCGTGATGTGCCAGCGCCGCCAAAATTCGGTGATGCTGCGCGAAATATACGGGTAGTCGAAGTTTTCGTCAAAAGTCAGCCCGAACACGCGCGCCAGCCCGATCGCCATATCCGAATAACCCGAAAAATCGAAATAAATCTGGAAGGTATACGCTGTGATACCGATCCAGTACAGGAGTACCGACGGCTCGCCCGCGTGTCCTGTGGAAACAAGATTCCATATATAGCCGACGTTGTTGGCAATCAGCACTTTTTTGGCAAGCCCGACGGTGAAGCGCCTCATACCCGCTGACAGACTGTCGCGCGTGAGCATATGGTCGTCGAGGTCATTTTCGACCGTCACATATCGCACGATGGGACCGGCTATAACCTGTGGAAAGAGCGTTGTGTAGGTGAGATAATCATAATAACTTTTTTCGCAGCTTGTTGTGCCGCGATAGACGTCGATGGCGTAAGAAATCGACTGAAAGCAGTTGAACGACACGCCGAGCGGCAGGATTATATTGAGTTTTATAACCTCGATGCCCATTATTGCGCAGGCGTTGCCGACAAAAAAGTTTGTATATTTATAAATAAGTAGAACTGTCAGATTCGAGCAGACCGAAATGAGCATAAAAATCCGCCGGCGTTTTTCATTGGAACGGTATTTTTCCATGAGCCGCCCGCAGACAAAATCTTCAATCGAAAGTAAAATCATTACGGGAAAATATCTGATTTCGCCCCACGCGAAAAACACGAAGCTGCCTATAACCATTACGAGGTTTTTCAGCTTTTTCGGCGCTATATAATAAAGTACAATTATCGCGGGGAGAAAATAGAACAGGAATGTTATGCCGCTGAATACCATTTAACTACATTCGACTTTCAGTTATTATACGTTCTTTTGACTATTTAACACCCACGGGCGGAATTATCGTAGTGCCAAGCCCCGTCACAGCCTCCACGGGCATAGCGAAACATATGCCGTGAAGACGGTTCTTCCACTCTGAATTTGTTTTCACCGCGGTCATAAAACTCCGTGCGGTTTCTGTTTTCACCACTGACAATATTATTTCTTTTTCGGTATCAAGCGTGATGCCCATGAACACCTCACGTTTTATCCCTTCACCGCGCGCGTTGATTATAGTCGCGCCGAACGAACCATGCTCGCGCAGCAGATCGGTGACAAAATCAGTGTGTCCGGCATTCACTATTATGAACAGCGCATAGAATTTTTCATTCACATCCATCGAGTATACCCCATTTAAGCGAAACCTTCGGCAGCTCTACATTATACGCTCCCGGCATATCTCCCGTTTTCCCTAAAAAGCCATGCCGCTAACCGGTATGGTGAAGGCGATCCCGGTGTTGGGGTCGCCGAAATTATATTTTTTGCCTAACAGCTCAAAGAGTTCAGCGGCTTTTTCGGCTGTAATCATACAGATGAAGAGCACCTTGTTCTCCTCGGGTACAAAACCCAGCATCTCATAAAGATAACCGCTTATGACAGAGGTTTTTCCGTAAACGACATTGACAATCCGGCATTCAAGCGCGGTAATATCGGTCAGTATTGCCTCTTTCCGCTCGCGACCCGCGATTATTACAGCGAATTTTAAATTGTCCAATCCCGATTTGTTCATTTATTATTACCTGTAAGGGCATTATCTTTATCAGCCGCCGCCCGATTCGGGTATTAATTTATCGACGCCGTTATCGGTTAAAAGTTCCGTATTTTCCTGTTTTAATAACAGTTCATCGCCGTTATCACCCGCATAAGCGGACAATTCTTCGAATTCGGCTTGCTCCAGCTCGGCGCTGTGGATGCGGAATTTTGCCATCCTGCGCTCGTAAATAATGCCGAGCACCTGCACCGCTATCATAGGCGTCGCCGAAACGAACCCGATGATGCCAAACCCGTTTGTAAGCACTGACTGCGCGTTTGGTCCCGCGCTCAACGCGACGGCTTGCGCCGCGCCAAGCGTCAGCGGCGTCAAGAACGCGGAGGTCATCGCGCCGCCTGACACGCCCCCCGAATCGAAAGCAAGCCCCACGAACAGATCGGAGGTAAACGGCATCAGACCGAGCGCCAGCGTATACAGCGGTATAAAGAACCACAGGATGTTGATCTGTGTCAGGATTTTTAACATTGCAAGCAGACTGGCGAACCCTATACCGACCGCGAGCGTAATGCGGATGGTATTTTTCTTAATGTGACCGTTGGTGATTTCTTCAAGTTGATTGCCCAGCACTATCACCGCCGGTTCGGTCAGCGTTATCGCCGCGCCGAGAATAAATCCGAGCGGCAATAACAGCCATCTAAACCACTGCGTACTTGTATCGCCGCAAAACACCTCGCCGATATATTTTGCCGCGAAAGCGAACCCGTAGTCAATGCCTGCCAAAAATATAAACAGCCCGACGCAGACGGGGACAATGCCCAACAGCATCTTCAGCGATTTTTTCGCGGGCAGCTTGATAATAAATATCTGCATGGGGATAAATAAAATCAATATGGGCAGTATGGCGAAAAATACGCCGGCGATATTTGTTTTTATGATCTCACCGGCACTTTCGATCGCGCCGGGATTATACGGCGCGGCAGGCGGTATCCTGCCGCCGTACATGATGTTTATCACGACGCCGTATATAAACTGCGCCAATATCGAGCCGACCGACGCAATGCCGATGATGCCGAAAATATCGTCGCTGGTCTTGCGTTTGGACATAACCGAAACGATGCCGATTCCCAGCGCCAGCATAAAAGGAACGGAAACATCGCCCGTTGTCGCTCCGCTGCCGTCAAACGCGAGCCCGATAAATTCGTCCGGCACAAAAAAGACCGCGGCGAACACTATCAGGTATAAAACGGCAAGGAGCTTTTTAATTGAGATATTTTTAATGATGCGGTAAAGTGCTATACTGACGAAAACGCCCGTGCCGCCGCTGAGCACCCAAATGAACAACTGCGGGTTTATGGTTTCGGTGAGCAGGCCGGCCTGATTCGCCAGCACTGAAAGCGCCGGTTCAGCCACCGTCGCAAAGAACCCGAACAAGAATCCGATCACAATGATCGCGGCGACATTGCCGATTTTACTCATCGAGCTGCCCGCCAGCTTACCCGCGGGCAAGATACTTTCGTCCAATCCGACGAGAAACAACGATTGCCCCACCACGACGCAAACATAGCCAACAGCGATTTTTATATACTCACTTGTATCAGAAAGCGGCCATACGGCAACGCATATAACAATTATAATCGCAAGCGGGAGCGAGGAAAGAAAAACTTCCCGCATTGTGTTAAATGTTTTCATATAACTATTATACGTTATATGTACGGCTTTTACAAGGGTATTAGTGTAAACAATTCCTTCGGGCGCCTAATTTGTTCTGTTTTTTACAACAGCACGATCCCCTCTTTTTTGCAGCGCATTATATCTTCTTCGCGCCAGACGGACGACTGGACCTCTCCGATATGCGCCTTGCGCAGGAAGTACATGCACATACGCGACTGACCTATGCCGCCGCCTATAGTATAGGGCAGCTCGCCCGCGAGCAGCGCGTGGTGGAAGGGCAGCTTCTCACGCTCGGTACAGCCGCGCTCCGCAAGCTGAGCGCGCAGCGATACCTCGTCCACGCGTATGCCCATGCTTGACAACTCGAACGCGTTGTCGAGCACCGGATAATACACGATAATATCGCCGTTGAGCGACCAGTCGTCATAGTCGGGCGCGCGGCCGTCGTGGATATTGCCCGATTTCTGCTTGCCGCCGATACACATCAAAAACACCGCGCCGTGGCGCTTCACAATTTCGTATTCGCGTTGTTTGGGCGTGAGATTTGGAAACTCGTCCTCCAACTCCTGCGCTGTGACGAATTTAATCTCCTCGGGCAGCAGCGTATCGACGAAATCGTATTCACCGGCGATATAATGCTCGGTATGCAGCAGCGAACGGTATATTCTCCGTACCGCTGTTTTAAGCGTATCGATATTGCGGTCTTCGCGCGTGATAACATATTCCCAGTCCCATTGATCAACATAGATCGAGTGCATATTGTCCGTTTCCTCGTCGCGGCGGATGGCGTTCATATCGGTATACAGACCCTCCCCATGAGGAAAGCCGTATCGCTTCAGAGCCATTCTCTTCCATTTGGCCAGGGAATGGACGATCTCCACCTCGTCTCCTCCGATGCCCGTTACATCAAAGGTGACCGGCCGTTCCACGCCATTCAGGTTGTCATTCAGACCGGTTTCCGGCTTTACAAAAAGCGGCGCCGAGACCCGGGTCAGGTTCAATGCCCCGGCCAGCCGGTTTTCAAAGAAATCCTTCAGC
>DHAH01000143.1:0-201 GCA_002397345.1 Clostridiales bacterium UBA4959 | reverse complement strand
GGTTTTCAAAGAAATCCTTCAGCAGCTTGATTGCCGTTTCGGTTTCCAGGATATCCAGGGGCGTCCGATATCCTTCCGGTAAAATCAGTCTTTCCATTGTCATACTCATAAGCATTACCTCCATTACTTCGTTCTTGGAAACCTACACGGGATAAAATGTACTTTACCATTGTACTACAAACTCTCCGTGTTGTAATGAAG
>DHAH01000146.1:2957-4560 GCA_002397345.1 Clostridiales bacterium UBA4959 | reverse complement strand
GGAAAGCGCGTTCTCTTTCAATTATAATAAATTTTATAGCAGGAGGGGGTGTATCCTATGTTCCGTTACGCTAAACTATCCGACCGCGACGAGCTGCGCTCGTTGTGGCAGCTTTGTTTCAACGATTCCGAATCGTTCGCAGACTGGTTCTTCACCGAGCGGTTTTTGCCCGAATACTGCGCCGTTTGGGAGGAGAGCGGACGCATAGCCTGTGCGCTGCACTCTCTTCCGCTGCACATGCGCGTGCGCAGCGCGATTATACCCTGCGCCATGATTGCCGGCATCGCCACGCTGCCCGAATATCGCGGGCGCGGGCTTATGCGCGCGGTTATGACCGCTCACCTTAAAACGCTGCGCGGACTGAGCGTGCCGCTGGTATCGTACCGACCGGTGGATTTCGCGTATTATCGTTCGCTTGGCCATTACGCCGTCGCGGACAAGCTGTTTTTAACAAAAAAAGAAAGCGGTTGGGAACCTAACCCCGCCATTACAGGAATATCCGATGTAACCGTGTGTGAAATTGACGCGCGCGAACATCTCGCGGCGTTATACATGTTGTATTGCCGCGCCGCCGCGCCCTACAGCGGCATGATCGCGCGTTCATACGCCGATTTCGCGCTGAAATACCGCGACTATGCCTCCGACGGCGCATGCTGCGCGGCTGCGTTTGACCGGAGCGAGCTTGCGGGCTATTGCTTTTATTATGCCGGAGAGCACACGCTCGAGGGTGTCGAGCTGCTCGCGGCAGACGCGGACGCATATGCCGCTTTATTTGCTTTTTTAAGCGTACTTGCCGCCGGACGGGAGCTTAAACTGGCGCTCCCGCCCGACGCGGTTTTCGATTATAACAGCGCGGAGGTTATCACAGCGCCCCGAACCGCCGCGGGCGTGACTGATGTATCGGCGTTATTGCGCTCGACGCTGTCTGACGTGACAGGGCTTGACGGATTTGCGGTCGAGATACGCGACGGTGTGCTGCCCGAAAATTCCGGAGTTTACGACCTGCGCGGCGACAGGACACAAACTAAACCCCGACTCGCACTCGACCCCGGCAGACTGGCGCAGTTTATTTTCGGCTATCGCTCGGTTTTTGAACTTGCGCAGCGCGGCGAAGCGGAGATTTTCGATCCCGGCGCGGTTGACGCGCTCGATAAAGCGCTGCCAAAACAATGCTGCTATTGCATCGACGAATATTAACTGTACATTTTACCGCCGCGCGCCGCTTATCGGGCAAAAAATATTATACTATAAAATAACCCCAGAAAAACGCGTAAGCGTTTTTTTAGGCGCACCGCACCATGTAATAGTATCGCATGTTTAAATTGTGCGCCTTTTATACCCCGTCCTGAACCAATATCGCCTTGCGCTTACTGTCGTCCGTGTTATATCCGATTGTATATACGGTGTATAACGCTCCGGGCGCCAGTTTGATGGGCAGATCCTCAAACATTTTCAAGCCCGAAGCGGACGATTTGAATTGCAGGGTGTAATTTCCGGGCTCCATACGGTGATATATCGTTTGGTCTTTAAAGCCCACGTTTTGGAATATCACGGAATTGTCCTGCAGTGAAACATCCTGCATCGGAACGTCTGACGACAGGTT
>DHAH01000146.1:0-2807 GCA_002397345.1 Clostridiales bacterium UBA4959 | reverse complement strand
TGACGACAGGTTTACAAAGCGTAGGAAAGACATTTTGCTTGACGGTATCGGCGGAGCGGTTTCCGGAATTTGTAATATTCCGAGTTTGCCCGGCACGCCTATTCCGGCGATCGTGAATACGGATTTCGGCGGCAGGGTAATATTTAAGATACCGATCAGATCATACGGTTCGTCGGGATTGGAAGTATTTACAGTATATACCGAAAAATCAACGTTGCCGGGTTCAAGCTTATAATAATCCGAATATTGGCCATACCGTAAATTTTTTTTAAGCAGCTCTCCGTTAGCGTATATATCGACAGGCAGAACCGAGGGAACGGTATGTAGGAATCTTACATAAGAATCGTTTGTTTCGCTCGCGCTTGGATCGGTCATTTTATCGTATATCTGGCACATATATATACCCGGCTTTCATATTTAATAAAAATCGATTATATTGTAATAATATGAATGGCGCTCGTTTTTTATATCCGATTTTTTTATTTTAAAGTATTATAATATAGGCATCTTCAATAAAAATTACCACTCATAAAACCGCGAGAGGCGTTTATAATATAATCAGAACCACAGGGTTCGATTAACCGCAACCGCAAAGGTTCGGTCAATCAAAATCTGTAAAGGTTCAAATCTGCGGAACACAAGATATGCTTCCGTGATATAAATCGTAATTACAAGGAGTAATTAAAAATGTCCAGAAGTGGCAACACGAATCTCGTCCCCGAAGCGAAAGCAGCGCTCGACAAGTTCAAGATGGAAGCCGCCAGCGAAGTTGGCGTAACCCTCAACAGTAACGGGTATAACGGCGATCTGACTTCCCGTCAGGCAGGCTCTGTGGGCGGCCAGATGGTAAAGCGCATGGTCGAGAAGTACGAAAACGAGATTAAGAACAGCAAATAAACAGCTCTAAGCTGAACGGCTTCCGTCGGAGTGGAAATCACTCCGGCGGAAGCCTCGTTTGTTTTTAATGTTAATATTTACAAAATGTATGTTGACATATAACGATATTTGAGTTATTATATAAAGAGGTAAGTTTTTATTTGCTTAAATACATGGAAATATAAGGAGAGCGCTATGTCTGTGACAACACCTGAGAAGGCGGACATCATTCTGTCCGATCCTTCGCTTAAAGATAAATTCACATTATACCGCGGAAAGCCGCTTGTCAGATCAAACAACATGATCTGTTACGGGGATATGAGAGAAAAATATATCCTTTTTATTATGATTTTGACAAGCAAAAAACTCGAGACGCCCGATCCCAATACCGCGCCGGAGGTGCCGGACATGATGCTGGTGCAGATATTGGACACCGACAAAAGCAAACCCTCGCATGAGCGCGTAGTCAAGCAGTTTGAAAAAAACGGACTTTATGACGCGCTGGACATAGGAAACATCTGGCTGGATAAATTAAACGCCGAATAAGCGTGTGATAAAAGTTTGAAAACAAGTATTCGAACTTCATCGGAAAAGGATGGACAAAAGTAAAAAAATATGCCGAAACGTTTTTCTGCATTTGTTATCATTTTATTATTAATTACTCTGACCGCCCTCGCCTCGGGCTGCAATAAACCCGCCGCGCCCGCGCTTTCAGGCGATACCGAAACCGACGCGCCGGCCGATGATACGGCGGACGCGATAACCGGCGAAGCGGAGGGCGAAACCGAAGCAATATCAGAAGCGCCCGCGCAGGAAATGCCCGAAACAGACGCCTCCGCGACAGAAAAACCGTTTGATAATGTGCCGTCCGGTGATAAAATGGGTGAGGTCAAAACGACCGACAAGCCTATAAATCCGCTCACCGGACTTGCCGGCACCGCGGCGCAGATGAAATCGCGCCCGGCTGCGGTTATGATAAATAATATAAAACAGGCGTGTCCGCAGGTGGGCATCAGCCGGGCCGACGTGATTTACGAGATGATGGCGGAGGGCGGCATCACGCGCCTGATGATGGTCGTGTCCGATTACGCCAATTTAGGCGTCATCGGCTCGGTGCGCTCGTCACGCGAATATTATGTCGATATGGCGCAGAACCACGACGCGATTTATATCCACGCGGGCGGCGCCTCCACGGCTTATGACGCTATCCAGTCGAGGAAGATAAATAACCTCGACGGCGTTAATATGTATACGCCCTCGACGTTTTACCGCGACGCCGCGCGCGCGTCGTCAATGGGACTGGAGCACAGTCTTATGACCTCCGGCGAGGGTATTGTGTCGGGTATAAGCTATAAAAAATACCGCACAACGCTGAAAGACGGTTTTTCGTCGCCGCTGCATTTTGTAGACTACAACGCGTCGCCGATCGTTCCGACCGGCGGCGAAGCGAAACATATAATCATTCCCTATAACAAATACACCTTCCCGCAGTATATATACCGTCCGTCCGAGGGCGTTTATTCGCGTTACCAGTTCAACGGAAAGCCCCATATCGACGGCGAAACCGGCGAAATCCTCACCTTCAGCAATATTCTTGTGCTGTGCTGCAAACACAGCTATTCCGGTGATTCTTACGGTCATATCGGCGTTGACACGACCGGGTCGGGCGACGGATATTTCTTCTCGCAGGGCAGCTACGCGAAAATCCGGTGGTCAAAAGCGTCGGTGGACGAGCCGTTCGTTTTGACCTGCGCCGACGGCAGTCCGCTGTACCTCAACTGCGGGAAAACCTTTATCAATATAGTAGATCCCACCGTGTTCGCCAATATAACCTTTAATTACAGCCACTAACAGGGGGAACAGGGGAACGGGGATACGCGTGGTGGGGATAGGGTCAAGACCGCTTGACCCCGCTCCCCCCACACCCCGCA
>DHAH01000034.1:19915-20203 GCA_002397345.1 Clostridiales bacterium UBA4959 | reverse complement strand
CTACCAAATGAGCTAAATCCGCAGGGTGGAAAGTAATCTCTATATATTTTATGAGATAGCCGTAAAATGGTGCCTCCGGTCGGAATTGAACCAACGACACGGGGATTTTCAGTCCCCTGCTCTACCAACTGAGCTACAGAGGCATATTACCGGCATTATGCCCTTTGAGCTTCGCCGGAGAAATGGTCAAATCGTTTAGTGATTAGAACAGCAAATCGCTTAACGAATATACTATTAAATCGTTTCATAATTAGACCGTGGGAAAAATGGCGACCCGGATGGGACTCG
>DHAH01000034.1:7072-19721 GCA_002397345.1 Clostridiales bacterium UBA4959 | reverse complement strand
TGGTGGGAACAACAGGGCTCGAACCTGTGACCCTTTGCTTGTAAGGCAAATGCTCTCCCAGCTGAGCTATGCTCCCCTTTTTATCACCGTCTATACCGTTTTGTCGTCCGGCTGTCTGCCCTGCAACGTCGAATATTATACCATAACACCGCACGTTTGTCAACACCTATTTTTTATTTTTTCAACTTTTCAAGCATAATTTTTGTTTATGAATATTATTTTAACGCTCTTGCGATATAACAATGTCGATTGTCATCCTCGCTTGCGGCAATATCGGTATAATCCGCCGTCACGGCGCACACCTCAAACCCCGCGTCACACAGCGTCCTGTGCAGCTTACGACCGCTCCACATGCGCTCTGTCTGAATTTCGTCCTGCCTGCGCCATAATCCACCCTCTTCGATGAAAATCGACAGCGCGAACCTGCACAGCCTTGAGGACGCGTTGTAATCGCTGCGCCACGCGCAAAGCACGCCATCAGCTTCCAGTATATAATCGCGTCCGTCATAAATGTTTTCGAACTTGCGACCCGTATTGACGTCGAAAATAAAAAGTCCGCCCGGGTCAAGGTAATTGTGCGCCAATTTGAAGCACTGCGTCAGCGCCGTCGCATCGGTGAGATAATTTACACTGTCGAGCACGCAGGTTATAAGCCCCACAGTACCGTACAATTCAAAATTCCGCATATCCTGGCGCAGCCAAAGGATACTCGAATCCTTCGGTATGCGTTTGCCTGCCGCGACAGCGAGCATTTCCTCCGAGCTGTCAGCGCCGATCATGTCATATCCCCGCTTGGCAAGCTCGAGCGTCACGTTGCCCGTACCACAGGCAAGGTCAAGCGCCAATTTGTTGTCCGGCAAGCCATAACGTTTCACGGCAGCGTCGCAGTAATCGGCAATCGCGGAGTAGTCTACCGAGGTGTTTAGCCTGTCGTAATATTCAGCGAGCACAGTATATTGACTTGCGGTGGAATCCGCGCCGGGCGCCGATTTAACCGCTCCGCCGGGGAGGTGCGCTTTCATCTTATAAGGCGCCCCTTTTCAAGTCTGTCCAGCACGGTTTGATAACCGTCGCTGCCATATTTAAGACAGCGGTTGACACGGCTTATCGTCGCGGTCGACAGTCCCGTTTCCTGCGCAATGTTGGTATAAATATGATTTTTACTGAGCATATACGCGGCTTTGAACCGTTTTGACATTTCTAAAAGCTCTGAAACGGTGCAAAGGTCTTCAAAAAAACTGTAGCATTCATCGGTGTTTTTGAGCGTCAATATCGCCTTAAATAAAAAATCAATATTATCGTCGCGGATTTTTTCGCTCATTATACTTGCTCTCCATTTTTATTATATGGCGGCAGCTTTCGATCGCCCGCGCATTTTTTTGATATTAAACCATAGACTTAACTTTTATAATTATTATAACATAACATTTTCATAAAGTAAAGCGTTTTATGTAAAATAATCACCCGTCTGTCAAGTTAATAATTCCGCCAGTTCCGCCGGTGCCGCGCCCATTATATATTCGCTCACTCCGCGCAGCGCGTCAACCAGCACAGCGTATTCAAGCCGTTTACCGCGCAGCAGCCCGCACAGCTCCTCCGTATCGCGTACGCCAAAAAAATCGCCGCAGATAGAGATGTCGCTTATCACGCCGCCGTCGGCGTCAAGCCCGATCTCAACCGTGCCGAATTCAAAATATTTCTTTTTAACGGTCGAAAAGCGCTTCGATTCGCCGTATGTGTAATTCCATGACGCGTATTTATTGTCGGCTGAATTTTGTATCGCCCCGATCTCTGTTTCTGTAAAGCATACCGATTCACCTGCGAATTCGTTTTGCAGAAAATCCATAAACTCGGCGGCGTCCATACCGCTGTACTGCTCTGAGAGATATTCTTTTATATTCGCGACACGCGAACGCACGCTTTTGATTCCTTTTGACCGTATCTTATCGGTATCGACATTGAGCGCGCCGACCAGACGGCTCATATCAGCCGAATAGAGCAGTGTTCCATGGTGCAGAATTTTATCTGTTTTTTCGCCTTTCATATACGACGCAGAGCGCACGCACTGCGCGTTGCCGGAAATTTTTCGCGTTTCACCGTTTGCCGCGACTACAATATCGTTGCGGCCCGACAGCTCCGCCTGAACGCCAAGCTTACGCAGCGCCGCGATTACCGGTCGGGTGAATCGATCAAAATCGAGCGCTTCCGCGTTCCCGCGCGGGGCTATATAGGTGAAATTTACATTGCCCAGATCGTGGAACACCGCGCCGCCGCCCGTCAGCCTACGTACGACTTTTATACCCTGCTCGCGGATAAACGCGGCGTTAAGCTCGGCGTAGGCGTTCTGATAGCGCCCGATTATAACCGCCGGCTCGTTGCGCCACAGCATGAAAATCTCGCCGTCGGTGTTATCGAGCAGATATTCTTCCGCCGCAAGATTAAAATACGGATTAGTGTGGGGGTTGTGGTATATTTTCATGTTCGTTACCTTTTATTTAAGATATGGGATTATAAAAATACATTAAGGTAAACAAAATATTATTAAAATAGCATTTTCAATCCCATATTTGCAGGGGGTTTGGGTGGCCATCGATGTTATCGCAAATAATATTATGGTCACCCAAACGTTCCCCGTAGTCCCCGATCCCTTACACGCCGCGGCGGCTGCGTTCGAGTTTTTCTATATCGCCCAGATCGTGCGTCGGCACGTGACCCGGTATGGAGAACAGCTTTTCATGTATACAGTCGATGATCTGAGCCGGATAGGGGAAGAAAAATTCTTCCAGCTCGTGCGCGGGCGTTATCCAGTTCCGGCTGCCAAGCGCGATAGGCGGCGCGTCGAGATAATCGAACGCCAGCTCGGTTATATTCGCCGCCATATCCTTCATTACCGAACCACGCTCGCAAGCGTCGCCGACAATAACGATACGTCCTGTCTTCTTCACCGACTCAATCACCTTCGAATAATCGAACGGCACGATGGAACGCGCGTCGATAACCTCGGCGGATATGTTATACTTCTCCTGAAGCGTTTTGGCGGCTTCGAGCGCGCGGTAGAGCACCGCTCCGATGGTCAGAATGGTCACATCCTTGCCCGCGCGTTTGACGTCGGGTTCGCCCATTTTAATCTCGTAATATCCTTCGGGCACACCGCCCTCTAAAAATTCCTCGCCCTTGTCATATATGCGCTGCGATTCGAAGAATATCACCGGATCGGTGCCTTCCAGAGCCGCGGTCATCAGTCCCTTTGCGTCGGCGGGCGTCGCGGGGAATACGACTTTAAGTCCCGGGATGTGCGCGGCAAGCGCCGTCCAGTCCTGCGAGTGCTGCGCTCCGTATTTTGAGCCGACCGATACACGGAGCACTATCGGCATCTTGAGTATGCCCGCGGACATCGACTGCCATTTCGCCATTTGGTTGAATATCTCATCGCCTGCGCAGCCCATGAAGTCGGCGTACATCAGCTCGACAATCACGCGCCCGCCGCACATAGCATAGCCCACCGCCGAGCCGACTATCGCCGATTCGGAGATCGGCGCGTTGAAGAACCGGTGATACGGCACGGCTTCGGTCATCTTTTTATACACGCCGAACGCGCCGCCCCAGTCACGGTTATCCTCACCGTAGGCAACCAGCGTGGGGTCATCATAAAATTTATCGATAATCGGCTCGAATAACCCGTCGCGGATGTTGTACTGCTTCATCTTCGAAACCGGCTTGCCATCGCGATCGACAGATGAGCGAACCTTGCCTGCGATTTCTTTAACGCGCGGCACTTCGTCCTTGGGCATGAGCATTTCGGCTTCTCTGCCCGTATCCATGCTGTGAATCTTGCCGTTTGAGAACATAATATCCGCAATGGCGTTCGGATTTTTATTAAGATCCATGCGCGGCGAAATATCGTCACTTATCGCAAGCTTCATTATCTCCGTCATGCGTGTGACAATCGCTTCGTCAATCGCGGCAAACTCGTCGTCAGCCGCGATTTTACCCTTCACCAGTTTATTGCGGTAAGCGTTTATGGGGTCGGCGTTTATCCACGCGTCGATTTCTTCCTGTGTACGGTAGGTGGACGAGTCGGACGGGCTGTGCCCCGACACGCGGTAAGTAGCGACGTCAAGCAGCGCCGGACCCTTGCCCGCCAGCAGCAGCTCCTTCTTGCGCGTTACGGCGTCGATCACCGCCAGCGGGTCATAACCATTGACGCGTTCGGCGTGCATCTGCTGCGGGTTAAAGCCCGCGCCCAACCGCGCCGCAAGGTCGAAGCCCATAGTTTCGCCGCGCGTCTGACCGCCCATACCATAGGCGTTGTTGAACACGTTAAACAGTATGGGCAGACCTCCGTCGGGGTATTTGCCTTCCATGCCCCACAGCTTGGTGATCTGATCCATCGAGGCGAAGTTGAACGACTCAAGCACAGATCCGCGACCCAGTGCGCCGTCGCCGCAGTTGGAAATTACAATGCCCGGCTTATGGTTAGAACGCTTGTAAAGCGCGGCGCCCAGCGAGATAGGACCCGAACCGCCGACGATAGCGTTGTTGGGCATCAATCCGAACGGGATAAAGAAAGCGTGCATCGAGCCGCCCAAACCGCGGTTGAAACCCGTGGTGCGCGCGAATATCTCCGCAAGCGCGCCGTAGAGCAGAAAGTTGCGTGCCAGCGACTTAATATTATCGCCTTTATAATGCTTCTCCACGACGGCAAGCACGCTCCCGCCCAGAAATTCCTTCATTATATTGTATAACTCAGCGTCGTCAAGCTTTTGTATGGACGACAGACCTTTGGCGATGATCTCGCCATGGCTGCGGTGCGAACCGAAGGAGTAGTCGTTTATATCAAGACAATACACTTCGCCGACGGCGGACGCTTCCTGACCGATGGAAAGGTGCGCGGGACCGGGGTTGTTGTATTCAATACCGTTATACGCGTTTTTTGTCTTAACTTCATTAAGCATGAACTCAAACTCGCGTATGGTGCGCATGTCGTGATAGATGCGCATGAAATCGTCCTTGGAATAGAGCTTTTTCTCCTCGGCCAATGTCTTTTTATATTGACAGACCGGTATATCTTCGAAATGGATAAAACCCGGTGTAAACGTATTTTCGGGCATTACAGGTTGATTTTTAGGCATGATGATTTTTCTCCTTTATATCATAAACATTGCTTCGCGGATAACTTCACCGACGGTGGGGTGCGGGAAAACCAGTTTTTGCACCTGTTCAACGCGCATTTTGCGGTCGACCATCATCGCCGCGCCGTAGATAATCTCCGACGCGTAATTGCCTATCATATGCACGCCGAGCACGGAGCGGTGTTCGTTGTCGATAATCAATTTGACTATCCCGTCGCCGCCCTCGTTTTCGGCAATATAACGACCGCTGTATTTTAGCGTATAGCTTTCAACTTTAGCGTCAAGCCCTTTGGCTTTAACCGTTTCGCTCGTCTCTCCGACTGACGCGACCTCCGGGTTCGTATAAATCACCGCCGGTATCGCGTCGTAATTGACAGCGTCACGTCCTCCGAGCATGTTTGTCACCGCGACCTCGCCCTCACGGTAGGCGGTGTGCGCCAACATCGACTTGCCGTTGACATCGCCCGCCGCCCAAACGCCCGCGACGCTGGTGCCGCAATATTCGTTGGTTATAATCGCGCCGCGCTCGGTGAGCACGCCGATGTTCTCCAGCCCGATACCCTGTGTAACCGGGCGGCGTCCTATAGACACCAGTACAGCGTCGGCTTTCACCGACTCGGCTGCGCCGTTATTCAGTTCATAATTAACACAATCGGTGCCGACCGACGTCACTTTTGCGGAGAGCAAAAAGGTTATACCCTTTTTTACATAGTTTTTATACAAAATCCGCGAAATATCGCCGTCAGTGGGGCCCGCGATATGGTCGAGCATTTCAATCACCGTGACATGCGTACCTATAGAGTTAAAATACGACGCCATTTCCAGCCCGATCACGCCGCCGCCGATAACGACGAGCCGCTCGGGTATTTTACGCAAGTCGAGTATTTCGCGGTTTGTCATAGCGAACCCCGAGGTTATCGATTCGCTCAAACCGGGTATGGGGGGTACGGACGCTGCCGAGCCGGTGCAAACGAGCAGTTTTTTTCCTATATATTCTATACCGCCAGCCTTGACAGTAAATCCTTCCGCACCGCGTCCCATTATCTCTCCGAACTCCGGTACGACTTCGACGCCCAGTTTTTTCAGCTTCGCCGCGATACCCGAAACGAGCATTTTAACCACTTTTTCTTTGCGGTCGATAACAGCCGGGTGGTCGATTGACGCACCGGAAAATTTCACGCCGTATTCTTCGCTGTGTTTGGCGTAGTCATAAATCTTTGCGGAATATAATAACGTCTTAGTTGGTATACAGCCTTCGTTGAGGCAGACGCCGCCTAACGCCCTGCCCTCGAGCACGAGCGTTTTAAGCCCCGCGTGCGCGGCGCGTTCAGCCGCGTTATAACCCGCGGGGCCGCCTCCCAGAACGATTAAATCATACATGATATGAACCTTCTTAAACTTAATAATTGTAAACGGGCGATATTTCCGCACCCGCACATATTAGGTGCGGAAAATCTGCCCCCGGCAGTTATTTTACAAGCAGCAGATCGAAATTCTCCAACCCCGCGCACAGTTCGCGCAGGAAACGCGCGGCGGGCGCGCCATCGAGCGCGCGGTGATCAAAGGTCAGCGACAGACCCATCGCGGGATAGAACACATCGCGTCCGTCGACCTCTTTGAGGCGGCGCGTGATCGTATCCACACCCAAAATACCCGTCTGCGGCGGATTTATAACAGGTGTGAAGCTTTCGACGCCCAGCGAGCCGAGGTTGGTGACAGTAAACGACGCGCCGCGCAGCAGGTCGGGCGCTGTCTCACCCTTCTGCGCGGAAGCGATAAGCACTTTTGCCTTCGCGGACAACTCGCCAAGCGTCATTTTATCCGCGCCAAACAGCGTCGGGACAAGCAGTCCGCGCTCGGTGTCAACGGCGATACCAAGGTTGACCTGCGAGAACAGCCGCATTTTGCTCTCTTCCTCGAGATAGTGGGCGTTGAGCTCGGCATGCGCACCCAGCGTGCGTGACACAGCGTAAAGGATCATGTCGTTGAGCGATATATTTCCCAGCCCCAGCCGTTCCGAATGTTCTTTAAGCCGCGCGCGCAGCTCCAGCAGTTTTGTCGCGTCGAACGACGTGTTCAGCGTGAGCTGCGCCATCGACGACAGCGACGCGTGCATGGATTTCGCGATCGTCTTACGAACTGTTGAAAGTTTAACATCGGTGTATTCAGCCGCTTCGGCAGCCGCGGCGGCGGTGACCGGAGCAGATTCAGCCGGTTTTGCCATCGGCGTCGGATCGGTTACAGCGGCAGGCGCGGCTTTTGTCATACCCGCGTCGAGCCGCTTTTTTATATCGCGCTCGATAATCCGACCGTTAGGACCGGTGGCTGCGGCAAGTGACAGATCGGCGTCGGTTTTTTCGGCTAATATCCGCGCGCGGGGCGAGATTTTAAGCTCGGTTGCGGCGGTAGCGGTCACCTCCGGCTGTACGGCGGGCATGGGTGTTTCAGCGCCGGCGGATATAGGATCCGACTCCGTATTTTGAGCGTTTTCATCGGAATTGTTCACAAGCAACGCAGAAATATCCTCACCCGGCTCGCCGATTATACATACAGGGTTAAGGCAGGGCACGTCGTCGCCTTCCTCGGCGAAAACCTCGAGTATCGTGCCCGCTTCTTCCGCCGCTTCGTCAAACGACGATTTATCCGTTTCATATGAGAACAGGATGTCGCCGACAGCCACGATGTCGCCCTTCTTTTTTTTCCATTCGGTTATGACGCAGCTCTCAACACTCTGTCCCTGCCGCGGCATAATAATAACAGTTGCCATATACTATCTCTCCTATATTTATATAATAAGACACCTCTCGCGACCGTACCTGCCGCGGTGTCCTGTTATAATTTTTTTAATAAGCGATTTTCACTTTCACACCGGCGGCTTCCGCCTGACTCATTATGTCCTGCGGCAGAGGCGCGTCGGTGATTATGGTATTCAATTCGTCGATGCTGCAAAAGGTATACGGCAGGCTCTTGTCGAGTTTGGATGTATCCATCAGCGCGATCACACGCCGTGCTTTTTGCACCACGAGTTTTTTCAATTCGCACTCTATATAGTTACCGCTGGTCAGACCGTTTTTACCCGACATACCAGACGGCACAATAAACGCGATATCGATGTTGATCGATTCAAGAAAATTTAGCGCTGGGCTGCCCGAAACCGAGATGTTGTCGCGGTTGACCATACCGCCGACAATGTTTATAAGCGGCAATGACTTATTTAGCAGCGCAAGCGCGATATTCGGGCCTGTCGTCGTTATGGTAAGCCGTTCGTCCGGCAGCAGTTCCGCCATGCGCAGCATTGTCGTACCCGAGTCGAAAAACATCGACCTGCCGGTTTCTATCATATTCAACGCGCAGCGTGCAATTTTTTCTTTAGCGTTGGTATTCTCGTTCAGTCGTAGATTGAAAGCGTCCTCCATCGAGGTCGTGATGAATTTCATCGAACGCGCTCCGCCACGTACTTTTATCGCTTCGCCCTGTTTTTCGAAATACTCGATGTCGCGCCTCAGGGTCATGCTCGACACATCGGGAAAGGTTTTTATAAGCTCATGCAAAGAGACAAACGGCTTATTTTGCAGCATCTCCTTGATTGCAGCCCTTCTGAACGTGTTCATGTCGGTTATGTGTGCCCGTATAGGCTTTACGGGTCTTCCTTTCTGTACTTGATCTTGTGCGTTTGGAATCGTAAATATGTTAATATTAACACTTGTATTATCATTGTATCACGGCATTTCACACATGTCAAGAATATTTAATAATTTTATACCTTGATAATATTTTAAAAATAAAAAGCGAACCGCACGTTTGGGCAAACAGCCCAAACGTGCGGCGTAGTAAGATATATCAATTTTGTTTAATACGGGTGATCGCAGGGTATGATCTTTTATATTATTCTACCACTTTTTATCTGCTCATTAACATATCGCCGATTTTAAACACATCGCCCGCGCCCATGGTAATTACCATATCACCGCCCGCAGCGTTTTCGCGTATATAATCCGCGATACCGGCAAAACTGTCGATATACAAAGCATCGTTGACCCGCGCGGCGAGATCGGCGGAGGACACGCCCCAGACATTTACTTCTCGCGCGGCATAAATGTCGGCAAAGATCACACGGTCAGACGGTCGCAACGCTGAAAACGCATCGCAGAATTCGTCGAACAGCCCGGCAGTGCGCGAATAGGTATGCGGCTGGTAAATAACCCACAGTCTGCCCGGAGCAATCTTCAGCGCCGCGTCGAGTGACGCTCTGATTTCGGTTGGATGATGGGCATAATCGTCATAAAGCACCGCGCCGGAGGGCAGCAGCGTTTTAAATTCAAACCGACGTTTCGCGCCCTTAAAAGTAGCAAGCGCGTCCGAGAGCGCGCCTGTCGGAATTCCGTGCAAAATTGCAACCGCAGAAGAAGCGAGCGCGTTGTAGATATTATGCCGCCCCGGTACGGCGAGTGAGATGTGCGCCAGAGCCTCTCCGCGTCTGCACAGCGTAAAACGCGGCATACCGCGTTCATATTCGATGTCGCGCGCGGTGAACTCCGCGTCAGTGGAGTCGATCCCGTAGGTTATAAGATCGCCGCTATATCCCCCAGCCACACAGCGTGTTTCGCTGTCGTCTATATTTACCACCGCGCGTTCGGCATAGGACAAAAACTGTGCAAACGAACGTCTTATATGCTCGATGCCCGTAAAATAATCGACATGGTCAAGCTCGATGTTCAGCGCGACCGCTGTTGTCGGATGGAACGAGAGGAACGAATCGGTATACTCATCCGCTTCGAAGATAAAATATTTATCTCCGCCCAGCCTGTATGCCCCGCCCAGTTCGCCCAGCTCCGCACCGCTTATAACCGTAGGGTTCGTATCGGCAAAGAAGAAAATATGTGTTATCATTGACGTCGCGGTGCTTTTGCCATGCATGCCGCTGACGCCGATCCGGTTTTCATAGCCTGTCATCAGCGCGCCCAAAAACTCCGCGCGGCGCACGCAGGGTATGCCCAGCCGCTCCGCAGCCCGACGTTCCTCGTTGTCGGCTTTGATAGCCGAGCTGTAAACTGCCAGGCCCGCGCCGTCAAGCCCGGGCGCGTCGTGATCGAAATGCACCTTTATCCCGCGCGACTTCAGCTTATCGGTCAGCGACGACGGCGTCCGATCGTATCCGCTTACCGCACAGCCGCGGTCGGCGTAAATCATAGCCAGCGCCGACATGCTGATGCCCCCGATACCGATGAAAAAAATCCGTCTGCCCGGCATGCACAATTCCCGTATCTCCCGCTCTGTCATATCTAAACGCTCCCCTAAGTCCTGTTAATTAAATAAATAAATTGTTAGCAATATTATGAAACATGTCCGTAATATTTATAATATTCGTATAAATATCGGATATGATTATTTACTTTTTATTGAATCCTAATTAATATTGGCATATTATAATTGAAACAGTTTCATTACGAGGTGAAATTAAATGCAAATCACTGACATTAAAGTGCGTAAAATTTTTAATGACGGCAGCCCCATGAAGGCTGTGATTTCCGTCACTTTTGATAATCAGCTTGCCCTACACGATATAAAGATCATAAGCGCGCGGGACAAGATGTTCATCGTCATGCCCAGCCGAAAAAACCCTGATAACACTTACCGCGATATCGTCCATCCGCTTAATACGGCGTTCCGCGCGGAGCTGGAAAATGCCGTAATCGCGGCTTATGAAAAAGAACTCGCCGCCATGGCAAGCGAAGCCGAATCCGCTCCGTCTCCTTCGGATTATTCCGAATAAATCGCTGTTATTATCGTCGTTCCCATTAAAAATATATCCTGCCCGGCATAATACACCCCTGTGTATTGTGCCGTTTTTTATACTATCACCGCGCCTCCGAGGTCGGAGAGCGGAAATGTACCGAGCGAAACCAGCTCAACACCGTGGGCATCCGCAAATTCGCACAGCTCCGCGTAATGCGCATAACCGTTTATATCGCCGAAAAATCCGCATAAATCGCCGCGCAGCATCACGCCGCTGCCGCCGATGAAGCCGCCGTCCGCGTATTTTCCGCCGGCATATTTTTCATCGGCATATTTGCCAGCGGCATGTATGCCGCTTCCGAGCCTAATCCCGCCCGGCGGCAGGAGCAGCACATCGACGCCGCGCGACCCGAGCGCGCCGGCAAGCCCGCGGTCGGCTATCACCGCCGCATTATCGCCGAGCGCCAGCACAGAGCAGCGCGCATAACCTTGTTTTACATTCACCCGCTCGGCATATGCGCCGGTTATCATGCGCGAGATTTTATCCAGTCTGCCGTAAAGCGTGGAGCCGAGTACCAACGCGTTAAGAAGTATATCGTCCGGATATTTTTCGCCTATCGGTTCATCGGTTGTCGCCACCGGCAGTCCAAGAACATCGAAAAATGCGCCGTTAGCACCGTAATAATCGGAGTGGAGCAATATCCGCCCGTCGGGCAGCGGGAATACGAGCGAGTCCGGATGTTCGCGTATCAACGCGTTTAAAACGATAAAAGAAGGTAAGCGTACCACGGTGAAGCCGAAGCGATTAATCGCCTCACAGACCTCACCGGATACGCCCTGATGAACGAATATAAATTTTTTCACTCAACAAACGGTTAAATTTCACCTTATAACCGACGCCAGAATATCGCCCGCTGATACATGCGCAGACGTTATAGCCATTCCGCCGTTCTATTATACGGTTCTCTGAACCTTACCGGACCGCAGGCAGCGGGTGCAGACATGAAGCGTCTTGTGGGTTCCGCCGACATTGGCGCGTACATTTTGGATATTCGGCTTCCACGCCCTTGCTGTCTTGCGGTTGGAGTGGGAAACATTGTTGCCAAAAGATACACCTTTATTGCAAATATCGCATTTTGCCATCTTTATATACCTCCGTTTCAGGCATCTAAGTTTTTAACAATATTATTATAAAACAGTTTTCAAACGATTTTAAAATAAGAAAGTTTCGATTTATAATCAACTTCTGCATTATATCATAATTACGTTATTATTGCAAGAGTTTTTTAAATTATTTTCTCATATAGGATTAAATTTATAAAAAAATGCATTGACACAATTGGCTATTTATGGTATAACTATAAATAATTATTATATGGAGGATCAACACATGCCGAGAGGAAGAAAACCGAAGATATTAAATACAAACGCTGTCAGAACAATTGAGAATATCGACGTTGAAATCGACAGCGTCAACGCTCAGATTGTCGATTTAAAAAACAAATTAACATCGCTCCGTAAAGAAAGATTCGATATTATCGCCGCTAAAGAACAGGAAGAATTGAAACTGCTGGGCAGCAAAATCAAAGCGAGCGGCAAAACCATCGAAGAATGGCTTAAGGAATTTGTAGAATAATTTCAGTGATACTACAGCCGCCTGTCCGGGTGAATAACCCGGACAGGCGGCTCGATTATCCAGCGAAAGTTTAGCGGCTGTTCCTTCCCCCTTTTTACACTTAAATTCGATTATAAACTCGGTAAAAATCCGCGCCAAAAGCTTG
>DHAH01000034.1:1194-6921 GCA_002397345.1 Clostridiales bacterium UBA4959 | reverse complement strand
GGTTTTGACGCGGATTTTTTTCAATAGTTATCGAATTATCGACCTTCGCGGCGCTTAACACATTCGGAAAGCAGGTATTCGATCTGTCCGTTTATCGAGCGGAAATCGTCTTCCGCCCACGCCTGCAGACTGCGCCACAACGCCGGCGACAGTCTTAGCAATATCTGTTTCTTTGCGCCCGATCCGGGCGGATTCCGCTCATCGTCGGGCGGCGGAACATTATCGCGTTTCATCTGTTTAGTATATGCTGCCGCTGTTGACTATCGGCTGCGCGTCGCGGTTTCCGCAGAGCACTACCAGCAGATTAGACACCGTCGCAGCTTTGCGTTCATCATCCAGCTCCACGATTTTATTTTCGCTCAGTTTGCACAGCGCCATTTCCACCATACCGACCGCGCCGTCGACTATCATCTTACGCGCGTCGATTATCGCCGATGCCTGTTGGCGCTGGAGCATTGCCGCCGCGATTTCAGGCGCATATGCGAGATGCGTAATGCGCGCCTCGATGATCTCCAGCCCGGCAAGTCCCGCTTTGCTTTGTATTTCTGTTTTAATACGCTCCGCGACTTCGGCGCTCGAGCCGCGCAGGCTCATTTCGTCGCCCGCGTCGGAAACATCATACGGGAACATACGCACGATATTACGCAGCGCGGAGTCGCACTGCACCGACAGGTATTCCATAAAATTATCGACATTGAACACCGCCATCGCGGTGTTTACAACGCGCCAGATTACGACAATACCCACTTCGATAGGATTGCCGAGCTGATCGTTGATTTTTTGTTTTGAATTAATAAGCGTCATTGCCTTTAAGGAAATGTGCTTGCCGAATGTTGTCGGCGCGACTTCGGCCGTTTTGGCGACGCTGTTCATCGAGGCTGCGGTACGCACAGCCGCAAGCGCGGGATTGGGCGCGGTCGGATTTACCGCGACTGAAAAGGGATTGACGAAATAAAATCCTTCTTTTTTGAGTGTGCCCAAATATTTACCGAACAGCGTGAGCACCAACGCTTCGTTGGGTTTTATAACCTTTAAACCGACGAATAACATAGGGCCAACAATGCTTATATATAAGATGCCGACGATAAGTAAAAGCACGCCGATCGCAACAGCCTCGCCCTGATCGAGCATTATCGCGGCGGCGATAATCAGACCCAGCGACACAAGCATAAAAAATATGTTGCTTATCAGCACCGCCATTCCGCTCTGCGCTTTCAGCTCGATTTCTTCATAAACCCCCGGTTTTATTGTGTTATTCTCCATTTTGTTTACCTCATAATGATATTATTTTGATATCGTTATTATATTATCACGATAGTTATATTATGTCAATAAGCGGATGCGTAAAAACACGTTTTTACATTTCGTTCACATGTCGAAATTATTGAAGTATATAATATAATTAACGATAATTCAGGCGGGTAAAGCTGATCCGCCCAACAGGTTCGTAATAATATTTTTAACGGGGTTTTATTAAATTGCGATTTTCCGCTGCTATTTTTGATTTGGACGGCACTCTTTGCGACACAATAGGCGATCTGCGCACCGCCATGAACGAGATGCTGCGTCAGTGCGGGCTGCCCGAGGTGAGCCGCGAAGTTGTGTTGTCCAGCATAAACACAGGCGCGCGTGAGTTCGTGCGGGGCTGTCTGCCCACTGCGCTGCAAAATGACGAGCATATGCTCGACCGCTGTCTTGCCATTTACAAGGAATGCTATCTGCGCCATTATCTTGATTCCACTTACGCCTACGCGGGCATGAATGAGCTTATCGCCGAGCTTAGCGCCGCCGGTATGAAGCTCGGCGTACTGTCGAACAAGCAGGATGTTATGACAAAGGCGATTGTTAAAGCACTTTATGGCTACACCGGTTTCGACGAACGCGCGGTATGGGGACAGGCGTTTCTGCCGCATAAGCCCGACCCGTCGGCGGCGATTTATATCGCGGGTACCTTCTGTCTTAAGCCCGGGGAGATTGCCTTCATCGGCGATTCCAACGTCGACATGCAGACCGCGAATAATGCCGGAATGCATTCGATAGGAGTAACTTGGGGTTATCGTCCGGCGGACGTGCTGCTCGCCGCCGGCGCGAAAACGCTTTGCTCTACCCCCGCCGAGCTGGGTAAATTTTTATTAGGCAAATAATTTTTAATAAAAACGGGACACCGATGACGGCGTCCCATACATTATAATTACAAGGAGCGTTATAAACATGTCTGCATACGGTAAAAATGTCTGGCTGATTCCCGACTGCTATCTAAATTCAATTTCCAAAAACGAAAACCTTTCCCACGAAGCGATTTGCGTGGTAAATACCAGCCGCGAGGACGCGGAGATTAAAATCACGCTGTATTTCGAAGACCGCGAGCCTTGCGGCGGCTTCGTTACGCACTGCGGAACTGAACGCACGCGCCACATCCGCATGGATAAGCTGCGCGATGCCAACGGCGCGCCCATTCCGCGCGACACGCCCTACGCGGCGCTTGTCGAATCTTCCGCGCCGATCGTGGTGCAGTACAGCCGGCTCGACACCTCCGCCGCGGAAATGGCGCTGATGACGACAATCGCATATTCCGTGTAAGAGCCGTAAACGATGTATCCCTTTATACCGGCATAAAACAATAAACGAGGTGGAATGTTATGAAATTACCTTTTAAAATACCGCTCAGCGGTAAAACCGCGGTCGTAACCGGCGGCGGCGGCGTGCTCTGTTCGGAGTTTTGCCGCGCGCTTGCCGCTTGCGGCGCAACAGTCGCGGTGCTGGGTCACCGTATCGAAAGCATACAACGCGTCGCCGATGCCATTAACGCTGACAATGAGGTTATCGCGGCGGGCGGGTCGGCGTTTCCAGTTGTCGCAAATGTGCTTGACAAGTCGTCTCTCGAAGCCGCCAAAACGGAAATCGACGCCAAAACCGGCGGTTGTGAAATTTTAATCAACGGCGCGGGAGGCAACAATCCGCGCGGAACTACCTCCGCCGAATATCTGACACGCGACGACCTTGATCCCGCATCGGCGGCGGTGCGATCTGTCAAAACGTTCTTCGACCTTGACGCCGAGGGCATCGGAGCGGTATTTAACTTAAATTATCTCGGCACGCTGCTGCCCACGCAGGTTTTCGCGCGCGATATGGCGGAACGCGTGTCGCCGGTGATAATCAACATATCGAGCATGAACGCATTCCGCCCGCTTACAAAGATCCCCGCTTATTCGGGCGCGAAAGCGGCGGTATCCAACCTCACGCAGTGGCTGGCTGTACATTTCGCGCCCGTAGGCATACGCGTCAACGCAATCGCGCCCGGATTTTTTGTCACCGAGCAGAACCGTGCATTGCTGCTCGACGAGAACGGCGGCTATACCGCGCGCAGTAAAAAAATCCTCGCGCACACGCCCATGAACCGCTTCGGCGAGCCGTCAGAACTTATCGGCACGTTATTGTGGCTGTGCGACAACAGCTCGTCCGGTTTTGTCAACGGCACGGTGATACCCGTGGACGGTGGATTTTCGGCGTATTCGGGAGTTTAATATTATAGAACGGACGCATCGTTCTATAATATTAAGAAGATTCATATCTTTAAACAATTATATTTATGTGCAGCGCCGCTGGCGCTGGCAGTGTTGTTTTCATGCTCATCATTAGGAAAGAGGTGTCACTGTGCTTCGACTTTTACATCTATGTATTTTAATTTTATTACTTTCTCTCCTGCTTTCCTGTTGGTCACAAACAGAAGACAAGCCCGTCGATACGACCACTACCGTTTCCGAAACCATCACGTCCGAAACTACCGCGAATGGATCCTCTACTGAGGAAACAGAACCAACTAAAACCGCAGCGAAGTTATTTTATATTTATAAATACAACCCTTTAAAAGAAGAATATTACATGAGAGAGGATCTGCTTGATCCTGACAATTCCGGTACTCATACATTCGCAGGAACATATGAATGCGAAACCGCGGACGCGAAAGTAATTTCAAGCACAAGATACTACTTTATTATGAAAGACGGCGGTTATATTCTTTATAACTTGAAAACAAAGGAAAAGCAGCCGCTTTTTATAATAAGTCAGGATTTCAATTATCTTTACGCAATATATGATGATTTATATGAAAAATTAATGGGATTTGTGATCAACACAGACGATGTGATTACTATTTTCAAAATGGACGGC
The DNA here is from genome assembly GCA_002397345.1 of Clostridiales bacterium UBA4959. Lineage (GTDB taxonomy): Bacteria > Bacillota > Clostridia > Oscillospirales > CAG-272 > DTU078. Next base: position 2,751 of record DHAH01000034.1, on the reverse strand, counting down.
AGTAATATTGCAATCGGTGAAGAATATAACAATGTTGACCGAGTTTCATATGGGGGATTGATTATCTCTCGTTACGGCATGCGCCCCGATACGTTCAGAAGCTGCGTAATAAACCTCTCCGACGGCAGCACTACTAAAATTGACGATGTTTATTTGCAGCGCGTTGTAAATAACGGCGCCGTGTATTATATGGGATTTGCCAGTGATTTCAACGAAATTTGGTTTAAACCATATAATAATGATTTAAAATGCCTGTCAAATAATTGGGTTACATATGGCGACGTGACAAACGACGGAAATATGCTGCTTGTCGGCGATTATAAAGAAATAAATTATGATGATAAACTCACGAAATTCCGTGTTATAAACAGCGACGGGAACGTCATTTTCACCAGCCGCGATTATAATAATATCCTCTTTGCCGCAAACGAATATGTCTGTGTCGATGACAGTGGTATGCTCAAGCTCGTTGACAAAAGCGATAATATAAAAGCGGTTTTTTGCGAGTGGAATGAAAATATGGCAATGCACACAATGCTCTCCGGTTATAAAGGTGCAATGAAAATAAAAAAAGAAGGATATACCGAAAACATCTATAAGCTCACACAAAAAGACGGGCAGCCTGTATACGAGCGTTTTAATTTCCCCGCTGATATCCCCGCTGCGGTTTATATCATTTGTGAAAATAACTCGATTGCTTATGGAACAGAGGGCAGAGGTATTGAATATTATTACGTCCCCGAAACCGGCGAAGCCGGGAAAATCACACTGACAGATATAGGTGGATACGCTAAGCCTGTACTATACCTATACCCGCAGGAAGAATGCGAGGTTTCGGTCGCTTTCGAGCATCCCGAATACCTCACCGTCACATATCCGGTTTATCCCGACAGCGGATGGCAGATGAACGTTTCGCCCGACGGAACGCTTACCGGCTCCGACGGGCGCGGTTATTACGCGCTTTATTGGGAGGAATCGGGTTATGTCCCCGCCGATTTTTCAACCGGATTTTGCGTCACCGCCGGCGAAGCCGCGGAATTTTTAGAAGACACGCTTGACCGGCTCGGTTTCACCCAACGCGAAGCGAACGAATTTATCATATACTGGCTGCCCTTACTGCAAAAAAACGGCGTCAGTCTCGTTCATTTTGAGCTGACCGAAAGCCGTCAGGCATATAATAAGCTTAACATAACGCCTATTCCCGATTCGATGCTGCGTGTTGCGATGCACATTAAAAAAATCGACGCACTGGCATCGGTAACGCCGCAATCACTGCCGCGTTTCGAGCGCTCCGATTTTGCCGCAGTCGAATGGGGCGGCGTCGTGGAGTGACCGGGGATACGGGGATACGCTGGGGTGACCATCGATGTTATTTGCGAATAACATCGATAGCCCCCAAACTCCCTGCAAATATGGAATGAAATATAATTGAAAACAACCGCTTATCTGGGTAATTGACCCGAATAAGCGGTTTATGTTTATCACCGAATTAGCTGTATTTCTATCGGTTGCACAATTTAAATATAATGCCCGGTACTGCGGGGGTCTGGGGGAGGT
>DHAH01000034.1:874-1065 GCA_002397345.1 Clostridiales bacterium UBA4959 | reverse complement strand
CACGCTAACTCCCCCAGCGTATCTCTGTTTTTCCGTCCCCCGTTTAAAACTTGATTTTTTCCGAAATATATTCGCAGAGCGAGGTGATGGGTATACGTACCTGCTCCATTGAGTCGCGTTCGCGCACGGTCACGCAGCGGTCATTTTCCGAATCGAAGTCGTAGGTAACGCAGAAGGGCGTGCCGACCTCG
>DHAH01000034.1:348-746 GCA_002397345.1 Clostridiales bacterium UBA4959 | reverse complement strand
GGCGTGCCGACCTCGTCTTGGCGGCGATAGCGTTTACCTATAGAGCCGGCGTCGTCATAATCGACATTAAAACTTGACGCCAGCGTCGTGAAAATCTCAGTTGCTGGATCGGCGAGCTTTTTAGAAAGCGGCAATATCGCGCACTTAACAGGCGCGAGCGCCGGATGCAGACGCAATACCACACGCGAGTCGGTGACCTTCCCGCTCTCGTCGCGTTCCAGTATTTCCTCGTCGTATGCGTCGCAAAGGAACGCAAGCAGCGCGCGGTCGACGCCCAGTGCCGGTTCAACTACATAGGGTATATATTTTTCGTTAGTTTCCGGATCGAAATAGGTCATATCCTGACCGGAATGTTCCTGATGCTTGTTTAAATCATAGTCCGTGCGGTCGGCGATGCC
>DHAH01000034.1:0-196 GCA_002397345.1 Clostridiales bacterium UBA4959 | reverse complement strand
CGCCCCAGCCGAACGGGAACAGAAACTCGAAGTCGGTCGTCGCTTTTGAATAGAACGACAGCTCCTCTTTTTCATGATCGCGCAGTCGCAGATTTTCTTCCTTGATGCCCAGCGAAATCAGCCAGTCGCGGCAGAAAGCGCGCCAATATTCGAACCATTCCAAATCAGTGCCTGGCTTGCAGAAGAATTCAAGCTC
>DHAH01000092.1:10602-10867 GCA_002397345.1 Clostridiales bacterium UBA4959 | reverse complement strand
AGCGCGGCAGGATAGAGAGCAGCCGCCAGCCAAGGTCGAGCGTTTCGTCCATCGTACGCTCTTCATATTCGCCCTGCGTGAGGAATTTCGACTCAAACTCAACGCCGAATTTCAAGTACAGCTTATCCGTGGGCGATAATTCGTCCTCGCCTATGACGGAAGCCAGCGAGCGCGCGTCCTGCACCTTTGAATACGACGCGAAAAGCTGGTTAGCCAGTGCGCTGTGGTCGGCACGCGTAAAACCCTCGCCGATGCCGTCCTTCAT
>DHAH01000092.1:896-10445 GCA_002397345.1 Clostridiales bacterium UBA4959 | reverse complement strand
CCCTCGCCGATGCCGTCCTTCATCAAACGCGACAGCGACGGCAAAATACCAACGGGAGGGTATACGCCCTTGCCCTCGAGCGCGCGGTCAAGCACGATCTGCCCTTCGGTAATATAACCCGTCAGGTCGGGTATGGGATGTGTGATGTCGTCGTTTGGCATTGTAAGGATGGGTATCTGCGTCACCGAACCCTTTACGCCGTGTATCATGCCCGCGCGTTCGTACAGCGACGCGAGGTCGGAATACATATAGCCCGGATAGCCTTTTCTGCCGGGAATTTCGCCCTTGGAGGAGCTGAATTCGCGGCATGCCTCGGCATAAGAGGTCATATCGGTCATAACGACCAGTATATGCATACCCAGTCCGAACGCCAGATATTCCGCCGTAGTCAGCGCGCAGCGCGGCGCGATTATACGCTCTATGACCGGGTCGCTTATAAGGTTCAAATACATAACGACGCGGTCCATAACGCCGGAATTTTCGAACGAGCGGCGGAAGAATGCGGCGACGTCGTTTTTAACGCCCATCGCGGCGAACACAATCGCAAAATTGTCTTCCTCACCCTCGGCTGCCAGTTTTGCCTGACGCACAATCTGCGCCGCAAGCTCGTTATGCTTCATGCCCGCGCCCGAGAATATAGGCAGCTTTTGTCCTCTGATAAGCGTCGTCAGCGCGTCGATGGATGATATGCCGGTGACAATGCAGTTGCGCGGATATTCGCGGCTGACGGGATTGATAGGCAGTCCGTTTATATCGCGGCGCTCCGAGTTATAAACCTCGCCTTTACCGTCGGCAGGGCGCGCCGCGCCATCGAATATGCGCCCTAATATTTCCGGCGCAAGCGGTATCTCCATGGGACGGGCAGAGAAAATTGTGCGTGTATTGTCCAGCGATATGCCGTGCGTGCCCTCGAAAACCTGTACCACCACTATATCGCCCTCGATGCGGACGACACGTCCGGTACGCTCGGTTCCATCGTTAAGCTTTATCTTTACCAGCTCTTCAAAAGACGCGTCGGTAATGCCCTCGAGCACGATCAGCGAGCCGTTTATTTCCTGCAGTCCGATATGTTCAATTATCATCGTAAAATCTTCCTCAAAATATACAAACCATACGGGCGGACAATGTCCGCCCCTGCTTAACGCGATGATGCCTCGTCGATTTCCCTAATATAATCATCGAACATTTCGGGCTTGTCGTTAGGTATGTCGTATTTCATTTTAGTAAGCTTGTCGAAAATACCCGTGCCGAAAAGGCGTGACAGCGGCACAGCCCGGTCAGTCAAGGCTTTCGCGCGGTCATATAAATGCAGGATGGTTTTCATCATCAAAAATTGCTTTTTCGCCGGCACATAGGTATCGTCGGCGTGATACGCGTTCTGCTGCAATAAGCCTATGCGTATCACGCGCGCGATTTCGATAATCAGTTTTTGGTCGTCGGGCAGCACATCGGAACCGATCAGTTTTACGATTTCCATCAGCGCGCTTTCCTCGCCCAAAAGACGCAATATCCGCGCACGGTATTCGGAGAACTGCGGTGCGATATTGGTATCATACCAGTCGGAGAGGTCTGCGGCGTATTCGGTATAACTGGCATTCCAGTTGACAGCCGGATAATGGCGCGCATAGGCAAGCGATTTGTCCAGCGCCCAGAAACAACGCGTAAAGCGTTTTGTCGACTGCGTGACCGGTTCGGAGAAATCCGAGCCCTGCGGCGACACCGCCCCGATTACCGTAACCGAGCCGAGCTTACCGCACATCGTCGTCACGCGTCCGGCACGCTCGTAAAAGGCGGCAAGTCGCGACGGCAGATAGGCAGGGAAGCCCTCCTCTGCCGGCATTTCCTCAAGACGGCCGGAAATCTCGCGCAGCGCTTCCGCCCAGCGGCTGGTCGAGTCCGCCATCATGGCGACGTCATAACCCATATCGCGGTAATATTCCGCGAGCGTTATACCCGTGTATATCGACGCTTCGCGCGCCGCGACGGGCATATTGGAGGTGTTGGCGATCAGCACTGTGCGGTCGGTCAGCTTTTTGCCCGAACGCGGGTCGACAAGCTCGCCGAACTCGTCGAGCACCTGTGTCATTTCGTTGCCGCGCTCGCCGCACCCGACATAAATAATTATATCGGCGTCGCACCATTTGGCTATCTGGTGCTGTATCATCGTTTTGCCCGTACCGAACCCGCCGGGTACCGCCGCGGTGCCCCCCTTGGCAAGCGGGAACATAGAGTCGAGCACGCGCTGACCGGTCAAAAGCGGCTGCGACAGCTCGAGCTTCTCAAGCGACGGGCGCGGCGTCCGTATCGGCCATTTATGGCAGAGTGTGACGTCCTTTTCTTCGCCCTGCGGCGTGCGGAGCTTTAAAACGGTGTCATTTATCTTATATTTGCCGTCGGGCGCGGTGAAAACAACCTCGCCGTCCATCCCCGGCGGCAGCATGCAGCGATGTTCAACCGAGGGTGTCTCGCCGCACACGGCGTAAATGCCGCCCGATTTAAGTTTATCGCCTTTTTTAACGACGAGTTTTACTTCCCATTCTTTGTCTGTGTCGAGAGAGTCGTAACTGCCGCCGCGGCTGATAAAATAGCCGTCGCGCTCCCCGATTTTTTTCAGCGGGCGCTGTATTCCGTCGAAAATGCCGCCTATAATACCCGGTCCGAGCGTAACCGAAATGGGCATATCCGTGCCGATTACCTCTTCGCCGGCGCGCAGCGAGGTCGTCGATTCGTAAACCTGTATCGTCGTAAGGTCGGAATTTATGCCGATGACCTCGCCGATCAACCGCAGCTTACCGACGAACACCATCTCCTGCATGGAAAAACCCGCCGCGTTTTTAATCGTTATAACCGGCCCGTTAATACCATATATTTTTGCCGTTGTATTCATCTTATTCTATATTCCTGTTTTTCCTACCGCTTAAACTCAACCCGATATTTGACCGTGGCCAATATCGACACGTAGTTCCGGAATTTTCCTGAACATTTCGTGCTGCCCCTCGAGCGCGCCGTCGAGCGTGCAATCAACGGCGAGCTTTTTTTCGGCACATTCGACTGTAAACCCGCCCAGCTTGATTTTATCAGAGGGGACAATTTCAAAACGCGCCGATGTTATCGACGATATTATCGTTTTCAATAAATCAAACTTGCCCTCGTCGCCCTGCATATAATACAGCGTCAGGCTGTCGCCTTCGCCGAACATGCCGCGCAGTCCCTCGGCGCATCTGGTTAGGTATTCGTCATACCCCGCTGTCCGCCGAAAAGAAGCGAGACGGTTTCTAACTTCCGAAAATACGCCCTCCTCGATTTCGGCGCGGCAGGCATACAGCTCGGCGTCAGCCGCCCGCTGTGCAGTAGAAATGGACAGACCGATTTCCCTGCGCAGCTTTATCATGCGCGAACGCACCTCGGACTCGGTTTCATAACGCAATTCTTCTTCGGCTTTTGCCAGCTCGCTCTGAATATAATCCTCGGTGGCACTGTTTATTTGACTGCTTTGTTTAACCGCCTCGGCGCGCACCGCTGCCATGAAGCGTGATATTCTCTCTTCGTATGTCATAATTATCCATAATAAATATTATTAACGGTATCAGGCCGTTAATTTTAAGCGGGTACGCTGCCCTATGAAATTTTGATTCCCACCGCGTCTGACAGATATTTGGAAAGCACCGCACTCGCGCCCGCGCCGCCGTGCCGGTCGGGGATCTCCACAATCAGCGGCTTCTGCACGGACAGGCGCAGCTCGCTGACAAAATCCGGACAGAGCGCCGCGATCTTTTCGGTGATCAGTATGATTCCGATCCCGTCAACCGCTATCAGCTCGCTGAGTTTGTTTTTGACGTCCTCCACTCCGTGGAGCACGCAGCCCTCGATACCGCAGAGCCTCATACCTGTCACGGTGTCGTGGTTGTCCGATATCAGATAGAATTTCATAGATTTTACAGTTTACTCAGGATCATGACCGAGATAACGACGCCATAAAGCGCGATAGTTTCACCCAACGCGACGAAAATCAGCGCTTTCGAGAAGTTTTTGGGGTCCTCCGAGGTCGCGCCGATCGCGGCGGGAGAGCCTCCGGCAAGCGCTATACCGCCGCCGATACCGGCAAGACCGGTGGAGAGCGCCGCCGCAAGCAGACCGATGCCTTTGGAATTATCGGCGGTTTGCACCGCCGCGGTAGTTTCAGCGGGGGCGGGTTCGGTGGCGGCGGAAACGGCGACAGTCAGCGCGATCAGTGCCGCCGACGCCATAACGAGGGTCAACAGGTGACGCCGGAAAGCGCGCGGCGGTTTAACCCCGCGTTTAACGGCGCGGAGCGCGGCATAAATCGCCGCGAATACAGCAACCGGCGGGATAAGAATATACATCGAATTGACAAGCCAAGCCATTGGGGAAGTTCCTCCAAAAATTATGTTTGTTGTAGAGGCGACACCTGTCGCCCATTGTAATGTTTTTGTTATTCGCGATTAATTTTTCGCCGACACCGTTCCGGCGGGCGTAAATTCTTTGCCGGAGCCGCTAAAGAAACGGCTGAACAGCTCGTAATATTCCAAACGCAGGCTCTGGACTCCGACGAGCAGACCTTCCAACGCGGTAACCAGTATGTTGCCGAAAATCATCACAATTACACCGCCCACACCGCCGCCTATCATTTCGGCGACCGTGGTGAACACCAGCATCATGCCCGCATGCACAAGCACAAAGGCGCCGACACGTATAAAGGAAACGGTGTTTGTCAGATAACTCAGCACAGATTCGAACAGCTCGAAAATACCTTGTACCAAATATTCGCCCCAGTTTTCGGGCATCCAGTCGCGCTCGCGCGAAACCAGCTTGCCCAGCGGTTCTTCGAGCCAAATGAGCAGGCAGGGCAGCGCGATCATCAGCCACGCGACCACTCCCGTGGGTATATTCAAAGTGACGATGTTTTTTAAAATCAGGATCAGCATTCCGCCGTATAGGATCAACCCCGCCAGCCCGTTTTTGCTGAACAGCGCAGCTCCCAGCTCGCCGCGCCGCAGGCTGATGAAGATGTTGAGCGAAATGGCGACGAACATCAGAAGCACGCCGATACCGACCGCGGAGATGAGGATCATGTTTATACTGCTGCTTTCCATGACCTTGATGGGTAAAAAATTTATACCCAGCGAGCTGTAAAAGCCGTCCAGCCAGTTTTCATAACCGAATACCGAACCGAAGATCGTACCGAACACCGCGCCTGATATACCGCAGCGCACAAGTATGGGACCCAGCTTGTTCTGCGTTTTTCTACTCATCAGCCAGCCGATAAACGCCAGAAGCAGCCCCTGACCCAGATCGGCAAACATGATGCCGAAAAACAGCGTATACGTTACGGCGACCAGCGACGTAGGGTCGAAATCGTTATACCTCGGCATACCGAACATCGCGACGAAAAATTCGTACGGGCGCGAGAACCACGGGTTTTTCAGTTTTGTAGGCGGATTGAACCAGCTCACCTGCTTGGGGCTGTCGATTTTCAGCTTAACCCGTTTTATCTCGTCTAAACTATCGGCAAGCTTATCGGCTTCATTTTCGGGCACCCAGCCGAACAGCAAATAACCGTCTTTTCTGCGCGTAGCCGCGTGGCGTATGTTAAACGCTTCCGACAAGCGGTGGAGCTTCGCGCACACGCGCATGCAGCTCTCATATTCGGCGTCCCAAAAGTCGTTTATCTTTTTATCCAGCTCCGCCACCCTTTGTTTGATCCGGTCATATTCAGCGGACAATTCTTTTATGGCGTCCGCAGGCGTGCCGGTGATATCGGGAATGTGTATACGCTCGAAAAACAGCGCCGCGAAAATGCGGTCTATCTCGACAATTTCCGAAACAGGAGCCACGTACATGCCCCAGCAGTATTTATCCGATTCCGAGCATCTGAAAAACTCGACATAGGGACTTTTGTCATAGCTATCGATCTCCTGCGCGCTCTCAAGCGGCAGCCGCCCGAACCGCAGCTTTAGGAATTGCAGCGACCACAGCTTGCCCACGTCGATGTTCAGCGTTTCAAAATGCCTGAGCTGCTCGATGGCGTTTTTATACCTATCGAACTCGGCGGCAAGCTTGGTCTTTTCGCCCTGCAAACCGTTGAGCACATCTTCTATTATACGCACATTGTGGTCATATTCCGCAAGCAGCGCGTCGCTGCCCGATTCGTATCCTTCGACATTGAGCTGATTATATTTCGCCGACCATAATCCGGTCGTTTTAATGTCAAGGGAATTAAAATATTCAGATTTAGTGCTGCCCGCGCCTGCTGCATTTTTATTTTTATCTTCAGCCGAGACATCGCTCCCGGTTTTTGCATTGATAAAATCGCTTGATATCTCCGTTTCATACGCCGGTTCGCGGCCGGAGGATTTCAGGGCTCCCGTTATGCGCTGCAAATACGTCGCATAAGGGTTGTCTTCATTTATGTGATAATATCCGCTGTCCGGCAGCGCTTCCGCCGAAGTTTCGGGTTGGAAGCTGCCTGATCCGAGACATCGCATTGTAACCGCGTCGAGCGTGTCAATCGGCCCCGTTATGGTGACAAGCTTCATTTTCGTTATTGCCATATTCTTACCTGTATTATATTAATAGACGAGGAGTCTTTTCACTGTCTGCGCGCTTACGTCATACCGTATGCCCTCTATGATGATGATAAGGTTGCGCAATTCAAAGTTTTTTAACTGTATAAACGCAAACGCCAGCGCGGAGGCATCCATTGAAAAATGCAGTGTATGCACATACCTGTCGCGCAATAACCGCCGCCGTTCTATTTCAAGATCAAAATCGTTGTCTCCGCCGGTGACAAGCCCTGCGTAGCGCGTGCGTGACAGTAAGTCGATGAAATCTTTCAAATCGGCGGTTATAAGCGATTCCGCCGTCGACCTGTCCACTTTATACCAGTATGGCAAAATAATGTCCCGGACTCTTTCGGTGCCTCCGAATATCTTTTTGTCACGGTATAAGATCGAAATGTTGGAAAGCTCGATCACAGCGAAAATCAGCTCGGTCAGGTCGGTGGATTTCTTCTCCATACTGATGAAGTCGCCGTACAGCTTATGGAAAACCGCGGATTCAATCGTTGTATAGTCCAGCTTCTCATCCGCTATGGTCTGGAATTTCTTTAATATCGCATAATATCTGCTGTCTTTTAACGCGTTAAGGAACGACGCGTAATCGTGCGCTTCTTTAAACGCTGTGATATTGATCCTTGTATAACGGTAAAACGCGCGCAGCGGCGTATTTAAATGAGGGTTGCCGTCCAGGTTTTTCAGTTCCAACAGGATATTTAATATAAAATTCGCTTCCTCCAGCCCGATAAAAAAGTCTGACAGCTCTTTGTCAAACGATTTTATCGACACGCACATGGCGATATTTTCACGGAATCGGTTTTCACGCAATAAAAATTCAAGCTGACCGCGGCTGAACTGCGAGCCCGTCAGCTCTGCAATTGCGTCTGTATAATCGCGCTTTCCGTGCATGTACGCGGTAAAATCGGAAAGGGTGCGGCAAGCCATCAGCGCGGTGTAATCGTCCTCACCGAGCATACGCCCGAAGCGGGCGTGTACTTTTGCCAGAACGGAATATGACGCCGTATTCATTTTCAATATTAAATACCATGCTCTAACACACACATAATTATCATTATAAATGCATTCGCGGCGTCAGCGATCCTTTCTTTTAAACTCTTTTAATTTTTTCACGCTATTCCTTGCCGATAACCGCCAGAAAGACGGCCTCCGTCCACTTCTCGCCACTTGCTGCCCGCGTGTTTTCCAGCCGTTTAATCGCGGCGCTGTTTTTGTCGCGCAAAACCGCGATTGTACGTTCCGCCGTCTTCATGTGCGATTGTTTAAACGCCTCGCACCTTTCGTCGGCTTCTTTTTTGTAATGCTCACGCAATATCGCCACGCGTTCCGCAATAATCCACCCGACTTCGCGCCGTTTTTTTTGCGCTTCGTCAGTCAGTTTACGCGCGCCCTCGTCGATTTCTATAAGTCCGTGAATAATATCCTGCATAACACCTGTATCCAATAAACTATTGTGATTTAAATGATTATAGAATTAATCAATAAACATTTATACGTTTATTTTTGGATGTTTTTTCGCTATTGTTTAAATTTTTCGTGAAAACTGGCCCAGAGACACACCCGGCTTAAAAACGCTTGCATTTAATTGGGAGTTGTAGTATAATATAATGCATAATGTTTAATGTTTTAAATTTTAATTCAAAAGGAGGTGAATGATGTAAAAGTGTTCAGCCTATTTAAACGCAGGCAGCCGGCTATAAGCGGCAAACCCCGCGCGGTGGCGTTCGTTGATTATGAACATTGGTTTATCTCGCTCGACAAGCTTTTCCATGTTAAACCTGATATAAAGCGCTGGCGTGACGAGCTGGCGTTAAAGTACGAATTGAAAGAACTTATATTTTTCGCGGATTTTTCAAACCCGTCCATCAGACCGGAAATCTCCCGTATCCGCGAAGTATCCAATTATATTATCGAAACGCAGAATACCTCCTCCAGCTTTAAAAAAGATTTCACTGATTTTATAATGCTCGATCATATATATCAAAAGGCAATGACGGCGTCGGATATTGACGTTTTCATATTGTTTACCGGAGACGGGCATTTCAACTCGGTAACAAATTTTCTTATCTCACAGCTTGGCAAGACCGTCGGCATTTATGGAGTGCGCGACGCCATGTCGAACCAACTGCGCAATACGGCAAGCTTTACGGTTACATTGCCGGCTGAAGAAGAAATGTCGCTCGAGTATTACCGGATGATCCTGCGCAACATGAAATTTTTACAAAACAATTCCGGCGTCAAACGTTCGTACCCCAGTTTTATGCCCACAGTGGAAAACGTGTCCCGCATCAACAATGTACCGCCGAATATTATCGCGGACGCGCTGCGGAAGCTTATCGACGGCGGCTATATTAAACAAGTTGAAGAACGCCCATACGGTGTGCGCAGTATAAAGGTGCTCCGCACCGACTGGGAAAAGTGCCGCGCGGACGGCGTTTTTAAAGAATGATCCGGTGCGCCGGGTATCGGACAAATCTAAATTATTATTTTGTTATAATACTATTCTCCCATTATAGTTTGGATAATATCCATTTATAACGCCTGATGCCCGCGTCAGGCGTCGTTCCGTATAAATATATTTTTCTACAATTATTCTAAGGATATAAACAATGAAATCCGATATAGAAATCGCAACAGGTACGCGCCTGCTCCCGATCACCGAGATCGCGGGCAAGCTCGGCATCGCTCCGGACGAGCTTGAAAATTATGGCGCTTATAAGGCTAAATTATCAGAAAAATTCCTGCGCCGCGCGGAAGGTATGCCCGACGGCAAATTGATTCTTGTCACCGCCATTTCGCCCACTCCGGCGGGCGAGGGTAAAACAACGACTACGGTAGGATTGGGTCAGGCGCTGTGCAGACTGGGTAAAAACGCGGTGATCGCGCTGCGCGAGCCGTCGCTGGGCCCCGTTTTCGGCATCAAGGGCGGCGCCGCGGGCGGCGGTTACGCTCAGGT
>DHAH01000092.1:376-690 GCA_002397345.1 Clostridiales bacterium UBA4959 | reverse complement strand
CACATCCAGCAGGGCAACGAGCTGGATATTGACGTGCGGCGCATACTTTTCCCGCGCGTGATGGATATGAACGACCGCACGCTGCGCAACATTGTGATCGGGCTGGGTACCAAAGTTGACGGCGTGCCGCGCGAAGATCATTTCATGATCACCGTGGCAAGCGAAATAATGGCGATTTTGTGCCTTTCGACCTCTATCGCCGACCTTAAACGGCGGCTGGGTAATATTCTCGCCGCGTATACGCGCGGCGGCGAGCCTGTCTATACCCGCCAGCTCGGCGTTGCCGGCTCGATGGCGGCGCTGCTGCGCGACGC
>DHAH01000092.1:0-125 GCA_002397345.1 Clostridiales bacterium UBA4959 | reverse complement strand
CACGGCGGGCCGTTCGCCAACATAGCGCACGGCTGCAACTCGGTGCGCGCAACGAAAATCGCGCTCAAGCTCGGCGATTATGCCGTCACCGAAGCCGGTTTTGGCGCGGATCTGGGCGCGGAGAA
>DHAH01000170.1:14537-28978 GCA_002397345.1 Clostridiales bacterium UBA4959 | reverse complement strand
GACGAGGCTTTCACCGGCACCAAGGATAGTCGCCCGGAGTTCAGGCGGTTGATTGCGGATTGCAAGAATGGAAAGATTGATATTGTTATTACAAAGTCACTTTCCCGCTTTGCCCGCAACACGGTCACAACACTTGAGACAGTCCGCTTGATGAAAGAATACGGTGTGGATGTATGGTTTGAAAAGGAAAACATCCACTCCTTGAGCGGTGATGGAGAGTTTATGCTTACGATTCTTGCATCTTTCGCCCAAGAAGAAAGCCTGTCAGCAAGTGAAAATCAAAAGTGGAAAATCCGTAAAAATTTCGAAGACGGACAGCCTACTTATACAAGATTGCTTGGGTATTACCTTGACGGCGACACTTTCATAATAATCCCCGAGGAAGCCGAGGTTGTCCGTTTGATTTTCAACTCATATCTTTCCGGCATGGGTCTGCTTGCGATATGCAAAATGCTCATGGAGGAAGGTTATTCTACAATCAACGGCGGTCAATGGAGAGAATCGACCATGCGTCGGATTTTGACAAATGAAAAATATGTCGGTGATATGCTGCTGCAGAAGACATTCCGCGAAGACCACATCACAAAGAAAACCCGTCGCAACAAAGGTCAACTTCCGAAATACTACATAGAGGATGCTCACAAGCCGATTATCGACAGGGGCACCTTTCGTAAGGTTCAGGAAGAAATCAAAAGTAGGGCAAAAAAGTATGCCACAGATATGAAACCGATAACACAGTCCGACTTCACAAAGAAAATCGTATGCGAACAATGCGGCGCTCATTATCGCCGAAAGGTAGTAGCCGGCGGAAAGGTTGTGTGGATTTGCGGAACATTTAACCGCCTCGGCAAAGCCTACTGCCCATCGCAACAAATCCCGGAGGAAATACTGAAGGAACTGGTCGGAAGCACGGAGTTCAGCGAAATTCGCATCCCGTGTGCCAATACAGTAAAAATAGTGTTACCGGATGGAACGGGAACAGTACGCACTTGGCAGAACCGTTCCCGTTCCGAGAGTTGGACTCTTGAAATGAAACAGAAAGCAAGAGAAAGGAGACTCTCGAATGGCTAAAAAGACAATCACAATGATACCCGCCATCAAGCCGAAGTTTTCCTCGCAAGTTACAGAGGAAGGTATCAAACGGCGCGTGGCAGCTTATGCCCGTGTTTCAACGGACTCGGATGAGCAGTTCACCAGTTTCGAGGCACAGGTAGATTATTATACCAAATACATAGCAGAACATCCTGAATGGACATTTGTCAAGGTATATTCCGATGAGGGCATTTCAGGTACAAGCACAAAGCACCGCGCCGGATTCCAGTTGATGATAGCCGATGCTCTTGCCGGAAGGATTGACCTCATCGTCACCAAGTCCATCAGTCGTTTTGCCCGTAACACCATCGACACCCTTACAACGGTCAGAAAACTCAAGGAAAAAGGTGTGGAAGTATTCTTTGAGAAGGAGAACATCTACACCCTCGACAGTAAGGGCGAACTTCTTATCACCATTATGTCTTCCATCGCACAGGAAGAAAGCCGCTCCATTTCGGAGAATGTCACCTGGGGACAACGCAAGCGGTTTGCGGACGGCAAGGTCAGCCTGCCGTACAAACAGTTTCTCGGGTATAGACGCGGTGAGGACGGCCGCCCGGAAGTGGTTGAGGAAGAAGCAAAAATCGTCCGATTGATTTATCGACTTTACCTTGAAGGTTGGGCTTCGAACAAAATCGCAAACCACCTGACCGACAATGGTATCCCCACTCCGGGAAAGAAAAAAGTATGGCAAAGTACTACGGTTGACAGCATCCTTACCAATGAAAAATACAAGGGTGATGCCTTGCTTCAAAAGACATATACGGTAGACTTCCTTTCAAAGAGAAGGAAGGAAAACGATGGTGAAATCCCACAATACTATGTAGAAGGCAGCCATGAGCAAATCGTCTCGCCGGAAGTATTCGACTTGGTGCAATATGAATACGAACGCAGAAAGCAATACGGAAAGCAATTCAGCTCCAACGGTATCTTTTCTACACGGATTTTCTGCGGGCAATGCGGTGGAATCTATGGCTCAAAAGTATGGCATTCCAATAGTCAATACCGAGCTATTATGTACCGTTGTAATAACAAGTACGGAGAAAAGAACCGCTCCGGCAAGGAATGTACTACTCCGGCATTAAGAGAATCCGAAATCAAAGAGGCTTTCCTTGGTGCTTTCAACAGTTGCATAACCAATCGAGCAGAAATAATCAAGAACTGCAGACTGGCAATTGATACGGTTATCGACACCACCAAACTGGAAGCGGATGTGTCAAGGCTGACAGAGGAATGTACGGTGGTTGCCGAGATGATACGAAAGTGCGTGGATGAAAACGCTCATATTTCTGTTGACCCGCAAATCTACGCAGTAAAGTACGAATCCCTCGCAAACAGATATACCACCGCAAAAGAGCAACTGGATGTCGCTACCGAGGAAATATCCAAGCGGACCATTCGCAAAGGTCAGATTGAGGACTTCCTTAAGACCATCAAAAAGAATGACCGCCTACTTACAGAATTTGACGAAACCCTATGGTGTACCGTCATCGAAAAGGTCACCGTTTTCTCAAAGGAAAACATTGTCTTCGAGTTCAAGGGAGGCACCGAAGTCAAGTGGTCGCTATAAGAAAAACATCCGCAGGCTGAGCAAAAAACTCAATCTGCGGATTTTTTTATATTTTCACACGAAAGGTCTAACCCTTGACACGAAAGGTATACTGTTGACACGAAAGGTCGGTTCAAAAAAGAACGGTTACACTTTTGCCCACAAAACCATATGCACCAGAAAAAATAGGTATAAAAATGTGCTGCTAGGCAAAGATTTTGACCTTCGACTGACAGCACTATTACACGAAAGGTATGAAAAGCCCCGATAAATAGGGCTCTTTTTGTAACCGAGCAAAAATAAAGAACCGAAAGACATTGTATCAGTCTTTCGGTTCTTATTTGGTCGGAGTGACAGGACTCGAACCTGCGGCATCGACGTCCCAAACGTCGCGCGCTACCAACTGCGCTACACCCCGGTAATTATATAGCCGCGCCATTATGCGGGTGGATATTATTATATCAAACGCCAGCGCTTTTGTCAATAACACCTCGCAAGGTATCCGTAAGGCAATCCGTGCATCCATGCACAGCGCCCGCACTGCTGCGACTGCCGTTGATATTCATACATAAACCCAACTTAAAAAAACGTCGCCCCGACGATATAACGTCTATAGGGACGGCGTTTTTGTGCTTCGGTTATGTACGAAGTCAACTTTTGACGCGATTATATCAAGCCGAGCGCTTTTTCTTCTAATGCGCAAATTGCAAGAATTATTTCGCGATATGGTTTCAGTCTGTTTTTATCGCTGAACATTTCTGCCGCCGAAAAATCCTGCGGAATCACGCTCCCCATTTTTGCGGCGAGCTGCGCGATCTCATCATAAATCGCAGCAAGATCGTCTCTGCCGTATCGCCGCAGGAATCCCGCGGCGTATTGCCTGTCGAGGTATTGCTTGTAGTTGCACATCACATTCAGATACGGCTCAAAATTGTCGCTCCATTCGTAGGTGGCGAGAGCGTTTGCAAACGCTCTGTGTGCCGCAAGCCCGTTATACTGTCCGGGAAACAAGCTTTCTTCTCCGATTAAGCGCGTAACAAGCTTCAAGGTTTCATTTAAAACGGTCGCGTCATCCGGCGCCCCGCGTTTTTCGCCGATCGTTAATATCGCAAGATTATTTTTTTCGTGCCAGTTGGATTTCCGGAAATATCCGGTGTCGTCGTGTGCTTCGTTGTGATCGTCCTCTATGTTCATAAACGGATTGTATCCCAAAAGTACTTTCCCGTCGTTGTCATATCCGGATATCACGCACGCGTCCGAGCAGTTTATCACGCCCTCAAGCGTAATCACAGGCACGCCCCTGTCAATGCTGCCCATGATAAGTCGGCTGGCGGTTTCGGGATCGTTTCCGTTGTGGCGCGAAACCTCATAACCGAGCATTTTAAAAGTGTGCTCGATAATAACAGGCGTGTGAATCACATGATAATTGCCGTGATTCCAAGCCCCGTGCGACGGCATACTGAACGATGTGCGGAACGCGCTGCCGGACAGCGCGCAGACCGTATCATAATCCAGCTTTACGCCGAGCGCGGTGAGCGCCGAAACGACGCTGTTAACAAACTCGTTTTGTCTCCCGGGGTCAGACCAGTCCACCCTAAGCAGTCCGGGAATTAAGTTTCGGGTCATGCCAAATCCTCCCTGTAATGAAAAGTCAATATATATAGGGGCGAATTTGTGATTTTTTAATTCGGATTTTGAAAATTGGGACGGCGAGCACCCGAACAAACGCTTGAAAGCTTTTGAAAACGCCTCAAGCGTTTCATATCCGCATTGAAACGCCAGTTCTGTAACCGACGCTTCATCATTCAATAACTTTTCCGCCGAACAGGATAAACGCCTATATCGGATGTATTCGCTTATAGAATATCCCGTTATGGCGCTGAAAAAGTTAGAAAACGAAGACGGCGCATAATTAATCGCTCTGCCCATAGTTTCGGCGGTAATCAGCTCGAACAAATTAGCTTCGATGTAGTTAATCGCTTCCTGTATCTTCCCAATCCAAATAATAAGCTCACCCCACGACTTCAGTGTATCATATTATCGCTCAAAATGCCGGTTAATTTTAATGAGATTTTGTCAGGTCGGATTAATCATGACTTTTTACTTTAAACCGCTTCAGCCGCAGCGCGTTCAGCACTACGGACACCGAGGACAGGCTCATCGCCGCCGCCGCTATCATCGGATTGAGCAGCGGCCCGCCGAAAACATGCAGCAGTCCCGCCGCTATCGGAATGCCGACCACGTTATAGCCGAACGCCCAGAACAGGTTTTGCTTGATATTGCGTATAGTCCGTTTGCTTAGCTCTATCGCCGTGGGCACATCCATCAGGTCAGAGCCAATCAGAACAATATCCGCCGACTCCATTGCCACATCTGTGCCGGAGCCGATTGCGATTCCCACATCCGCCTGTGCCAGCGCCGGAGCGTCGTTAATCCCGTCGCCTACCATCGCGACGCATTTGCCTTTTGCATCGGCAGGAGGAACGTTTTGCGAAACGCGCTCCCGTCCCGCGTTTTGCAGTTTTTTAACCTCATTAGCTTTATCCTTCGGCAGCACCTCCGCCAGAGTCCGCCCGATCCCCACCTGACGCGCGATAGCTTCGGCGGTTTTTTTGTTGTCGCCGGTGATCATAGCCACCTCGACGCCCATCTCGCGCAGGCGTTTTATCGCCGCGCGGCTTGACTGCTTCACCACATCGGCAACGGCGACAACGCCGCAGAGCTTGCCTCCGGCAGCGATAAACATCGGAGTTTTGCCCTCCATAGCGAGCCGGTCGGAGAGTTCGGATGCGCCCTCAAGGGACACGCCGCGCTCCTCCATCAGCTTATTGTTGCCCGCGAGCACCATTTGACCATCGATTACAGCTTCTATGCCCCTGCCCGTGAGCGACTCGAAGCGCTCGGCTGTGGCAAGCTCCAGTCCCCGCTCCTCCGCGCCGCGTACTATCGCCTGTCCCAGCGGATGCTCCGAACCGCGTTCCGCCGACGCCGCCAGACGCAGCAGCGACTGCTCATCCATATCTCCAAGGGTAATAATATCGGTGACCGACGGCTTGCCCTCTGTTATCGTGCCGGTTTTATCGAGTATAACTGTGTCGATTTTATGCGCGGTTTCAAGCGCTTCACCGCCCTTGATTAATATACCGTTCTCGGCGCCCTTACCCGTCCCGACCATGATAGCTGTGGGCGTCGCAAGCCCCAGCGCGCAGGGACACGCGAACACCAGCACCGAGATGAAGATTTTCAGCGCAAACGCGATGTCGCCGCCGGTAGCAAAATACCACGCCGCACCCGAGGCGAGCGCGATCGCAACGACAATCGGTACAAAATAGCCCGACACAATATCCGCCAGTTTTGCTATCGGCGCTTTCGTCCCCTGCGCGTCCTCGACCAGCTTGATTATCTGCGCCAGCGCCGTATCGCTGCCGACCTTCTCCGCCCTGAACTGTATCACGCCAGTGGTGTTTATCGACGCCGCGTATACGGGGTCGCCCTCTTTTTTGTCCACCGGCATGCTCTCTCCGGTCAGCATAGCTTCGTCCACCGCGCTCCGACCGCCCGTAACAGTGCCGTCTACCGGTATTTTCGCGCCCGGCTTGACGACGACAATATCGCCGATCTCGACCTCGTCGATGGGTATCTCGCGCTCGGCGTCGTCCACGATTATAATAGCCGTTTTCGGCTGCAGTCCCATGAGCTTTTTTATCGCTTCTCCGGTGCGCCCTTTCGAAACCGCTTCGAAGGTTTTGCCCAGCAGAATCAGCGTGATTATCACACCCGACGTCTCGTAGTACAGGTGATCTACGGCGTGATGATTCCCCCGTGCGATCAGCCATGTGTTGTACGCGCTGTATAAAAACGCGGAGGAGGTACCGATAGCGACAAGCGTATCCATGTTGGGCGACAGTTTTATAAGCGATTTGAAGCCGACCGTATAAAATTTGTACCCGGACGCTATGACAGGCAGCGTTAAAAGCAGCTCGGTAAGCGCATATGCAAGCGGATGTTCCATCGGCTGCAGCGCGGCGGGGAAGGGCAGATGCGCAAACGTTATCATCGGTGCCATAGCGATATAAAGCAGCGGCAGCGAAAACACCGCCGAGACGATAAATTTTATCCACATCGTGCGGATTTCTTTTTGCTTGCGGACACTGTCCTCATCAGCGCCGGAATTCGTCTGCTCCAGCGCTTTGTATCCGGCGTTTTCGATAGCTTCTTTTATGGCGGAAAGCCGGATTTTCCCCGCGTCATATCGCACCACCGCTTTTTCCGTCGCGAAGTTCACCGCCGCTTCGGTCACGCCATCAAGACTTTTAAGCGCTTTTTCGACCCGCATAGCGCAGGCGGCGCACGTCATGCCGCCGATCGGAATTGCAGCCGCGCCGTTTACGGCGGCGGCGCTTGCGGCGATTTCCTCCGCTCCATAACCCAGCGCCGTGATTGTTTCTTTTATTTTATCGAGCGTCAGCCGCCCGGAGTCATATTCAACATGCAGTTTTTCGCTTGTCAGGTTGACAGAGGCCTGTTCCACGCCGGGCAGCTTGCCAACCGCTTTTTCTATGCGACGCGCGCATGCCGCGCATGTCATGCCCCTGATACCGAGAACCTGTTTTTCCATTATAAAATCATCCCCTGATTATACATTCATCATACCATAAATACTGTAATCATCATTAGGCGTACTGCAATGTGTAAAGATATCAAATAAATTAATTGTGCGCCTATTATATCATAATGTTGCTTATAACGCCGTAATTTAATCACAAAGAAACTGTTAAAAGCGAAAAAACCGCCTGCATAACGGCGGCGATAAAGATCGCGGGCACATAATTCATAATTTTGAGTTTTGTGATACCCAACATGTTGAGCGCCAGCCCGATGATGATCACCGAGCCCGCGCATGTCATCTCGGCTATCACCGCGTCCGACAGAAAAGGTGCGATCCAGTGCGACAACAGCACTATCGCGCCCTGATAAACGAACACCAGTCCGGAAGAAAGCAGCACCCCTGCGCCGAGCTGCGACGCGAATATAATCGCGGCGGTGAAGTCGAGCGCGGATTTCAGGTATATGGTGGTGTGGTCGCCCGTCAAGCCGCTTTGCAGCGAACCGACTATCGCCATTGCGCCGACGCAAAACAACAGGCTGGCGCTGACAAAACCCTGCGCGATGGATTTTTTGCCGTGCACAGCACCGCTTGTCCGCGCAAACCGCGACTCTATATACTCGCCCAGCCGTTTTAATCCGCCGTCAAGGTCAGCGCCCTCGCCAATCAGCGCGCCGAGCACGACAGAAATGATTAATACAATGGTATTCGAACCTTTAAGCGCGCCTTGTATGCCTATATACAGCACGCACAATCCCAGCCCCTTCATAACGGTGTCGCCAAGCCGCTCCGGCAGCGCGCTCCCCGCAAGCAGGCCGATAAACGCGCCGACGATAACAGCCGCGGCGTTTACAATTGTTCCGAGCATTTATAACGTCCTTTTACAATAATTAGTCACGTTGTAAATCAGATTATTCCCGCTTGTTTAGTTTGCTCTTTATATCTTTTTTGTCAAAAGTTTTACGGGGCTTTTAAAATTCTCAGCATAGCTGAGAATTTTAAAAGCGACCGTATCCCCGTATCTCCTTCCCCCCGTTAATCCAGGCGGTTCGCGCTTATCTCGATGTCCAGCCCCAGTTCGGCGAGCGTGCGAAAGAACACGCGCTGCACATCGGACGAAACAAAAGGCGAGGTGAATCCCACGTTGAGTTTGCCCGCGAACGAGCAGACGCACGCCTGCAGCTTGTTCGTGCCGTTGCCGATCGTAAATTCGCGTACATATTTTTCAAGTTCCGGATGCAGTTTAATCGCACCGACGTTTGAAAGCGTCGCGGTCGCGCGCCGCTGCGACAGCATATAGGCGCGCCGCAGCACAATATTTTTAAGCGGAAGCGGCGTTATACGCGCGAACACGTTGCGTTCGGCGTTTATGTTCGCGTTGATATCTGCGGCGAGATTTTCCGCGCCCGTCTGCGCGGTGAGATCGACCCCGGCTTGCGCCGCCGTTTCGCAGACAGGTGGCAGCTTCACCGGGTCGAAACTGCGCCCGATATAAACGAGCGTGAAGAAATTCCGCGCGGACATGGACGGAAAATGTTTGCGCAGGTTGACCGGTACGGCAATGACCACGGGTTTGTGCTTTAACCTGACCGGCATTACCGTGCCGATCGCATTCATCATCGCGCCGCAGAGCAGCGCCGTCAGCGTGCAGCCGCAGGTGTGCGCCGCCGTGAGAGCGGTGTCGAGCGGCATCGATCCGCTGATAAAAGACAGCCTGTTCTCCGCATGGCGCGTGCCGCGAAGCTGATATGCGCTCACGTGCTTTTTCCGTTTTGCGCGGTCGGGTGAGGAATATTTATTAAAACTGTCGTCGCCCATCTGCGCCGACGACGCGTCGTATGCGACAGCCGGTTCGGTCAGACTGTGCGCCAGCGACAGGTATTTGGTTATAAGCAGCTCCATAAAATGCAGGGCGCCGGTGCCGTCTGTCAGCGCGTGATAAATCTCGCAGTTGATGCGCGAGTTGTAATACGTAATTTCGTATAAAAGTCCCTTTCTGCCGCGGTCATAAAGCGGCGCGCAGGGGCTTTTATATTCTTCGCGCACGATGGGGCGCAGGTTTGTTGATTCAAGGTAATACCAGAACAGACCGCGCCGCATTATATATTGAAAAATATCAAATTCGGTTATTGTTTTGTCCAGCGCTTCCTGTAAAAGAGCGCTGTCTACATTTTCGTGCAGTTCGCAGGTTATGCGGAACACATGCGTGTTCGATTTGCTCGCCGACGAGGGAAAAATCTTTGCGGCGTTGTCCAGCCGCACCCATTTGTTTGTCATTTGTTTTGTATTGTTTACCTATATATAACCGCGCTTCGCGATTTGTTGTCAGGCTATTTTTTAAATTTTATAATTTCAATCGATGCCCTTATCCAAAAACGTCCGTATCAGTTTTTGCGCCACTTTCGGCTGTGTGAATCTTATCGGCAGCGTAAAAAAGCCGTGCAGGGCGTCGGGGATGCGGTAATGTTCAACCTTGCAGCCCGCTTCATGCAGACGCTTGGCGTATGCCTCGCCCTCGTCGCGCAGCGGGTCAAATTCGGCGGTGATCATAAGCGTGCGCGGCTGACCGGTGAGACTTTCGGCGAGCAGCGGCGAAAAATACGGATTTTTGCAGTCGGAACAGTCGCGCATGTACATGGACATATAATCGCATATCTGCTTTGAGGTCAAAAGATAATCGGTGCCGTTTTCGCGTACCGAATCGAAGGGCGAAGTGTCGCTGTGATCGCAATAAACGGCGGGATAAACCAGTATCTGACGCCGCACACGGAATTCGCCCCGGTCGGCTGCCATCAGCGAGAGGGCGGCGGCGATATTGCCTCCCGCGCTGTCTCCCGCTATAATCAGTTTGTCCTCCGCAATGCGGAAGAGCGAGCCGCCGCGTATCAGCGCCAGCGCGGCGTTATAGCAGTCCTCCACCGCGGTCGGAAATTTATGTTCGGGCGCGCGCCTGTAGTCTATGGCAATAACCAGCCGCCCCGATATGCGCGCCATGTTGCGGCAGGTGAGCGAATAACTTGCGATGTCGCCCGTAACCCAGCCGCCGCCGTGGATGAAAAATATGCACTCGTCGTTTTCTATGCGGTCCGGCAGGAAAACGCCGCAGTCAAGTGAAACGTCGCCGGTGTCAAGCTTAAACTCCGTCATGCGCGCCAGTGTTTTGATCGGCGGATTCGTAATGTTGCGCAGCGCGCGGTCGACAAGATAGTTTTGTTTGACGTCGACATCGGGGTATGACAGCGCGCGCAGCGCCGTGAGCATAAATTTATTAATAGCCGTGATATTCACCCCTTTCGATCAGCATTGTGACGATTTATGCCGCGAATGCCTTGTAATGTTTATTGTATAACATTTATTATATATATAAATATTGGTATTGTCAATCCGCATTTTTTAATTGTGAAAAAACTATGTCTAACCCGTGATCTATTCGCATATATATAATGCGAATGAGATCCGGGAGGTTTAAATTTTATGGTTCGCAGAGTTAATGTCGCGTCAATTTTATGCGTCGCCATAGCGCTGGCGGCAATGCTGTCCGCGCCCGCGCTCGCGGGACTGTATATACCCGACATAACACCGGTTAATGTTGTGGATCGGGGGCAATTTTTTACCCCCGACCCCGTAGAATCAACATCATCCGAAATCGCTTTGGAGCGGGAAATCAACCCCGCCGACGCTTCGGCTGATACCGCAAACGCAGGCGCAGACCAAAAAACGCCCGACATTACCGTTTCGGTGTATGACATTGTAAGCGGTCGGACTATGATATTGGGGCTTGAGGAATACATAATGGGCGTCGCGGCGGGAGAGATGCCCGTATCGTTCGGCGCCGAGGCGCTGAAGGCGCAGGCGGTCGCGGCGCGCAGTTATGCATTGTATAAGATAGCGCACGACTCGGAGAATGACGAGGGTCATCACGGCGCGCAGTTATGCACCGACAGCGCGCACTGCAAAGCGTATGTGACGCGCGAAGCGCTCGCCGCCAAATGGGGCGAAGAAAAAGCGGACGAGATTTTTACCGCGGTCGGCGCGGCGGTTACGGCAACAGCGGGAGAGATAATTTCATACGGCGGCGAGACGGCGCTGGCGGTGTTCCACTCATGCTCGGATGGCGCGACCGAGTCGGCGCAAGCTGTTTGGGGGAGAGCGGTGCCGTATTTGACTTCTGTTGATACGCCCGAGAAAACCGAACCTGTTGTAAAAACGTTTAAAAAAGAACAGATCGCCGAAGCGCTCGCTCCCGACGGAGTGACGATCGAAGACGCCGCACAGCCAAAACTGTCGTATGATGATGCCGGACGCGTGGAAGCGGTTGATTTCGGGGGCGTCGCCGTTGCGGGTACGCGCGTGCGCACGGCGCTCGGACTGCGGTCAACGGATTTTTCACTTGTCATACTGGACGGCGAATATATTTTTACGGTGCGCGGTTATGGTCACGGCGTGGGTATGAGCCAATACGGCGCGGCGGCGATGGCGGCGGCAGGATCGGACTACGCGGCGATATTGGCGCATTATTATCCCGGTACGGCGCTGGGGAAGATCCCCTCATAAAGGCGCGAATAAGATTGAAATATTTTTATATATTGACGCGGCACAAAATGTCATGCTATAATTGCGTTAATAAAATCAACGGAATATAAACATCTACGGAGGACACGCGAATGAACACTGTATTTACGCCCGATTATAAAAATATCGAACTTTCCGCGCGCAACATAGAGGCGCCCCGCCTGCCCCTTTATGAGCATATTATCTGCACCGAGCTGATGGAAACGCTGCTCGGACGCAAATTCGGCGGTCTGTTGTGGGGAAACTATGACGACAAGGTCGAATTTTTCCGTAATTACTGCGAATTTTTCAGCATGGCGGGTTATGATGCGCCCTCTTTTGAGTGCTGCATAGGCGGCGCGCTTATTAACGGAGGCGCGCTTGGCGGTCATAAAGAGGGCGCCATAAAGGACATGGACGATTTTAACCGTTATCCATGGGACGAGATCGAAGACAGATATTTCAATTTTTACAGCGATTTCTTCCGCGCGCTCGCAGAGGCGCTGCCCGCCGGCATGAAAGCGGTAGGCGGGGTGGGCAACGGCGTATTCGAATGCGTTCAGGATCTGACAGGCTACATAAACCTCTGCTTCATCTCCGCCGACGACCCGGAGCTGTATGAATTGCTGTTCAAAAAAATCGGCGAGCTGATGAAAAATATTTGGGCGCGTTTCCTCGCCCAGCCTTATTCCGACGCGTTCTGCGTGATGCGTTTCGGCGACGATCTCGGCTATAAAAACAATACCATGCTCTCGGCTGAGGATATAAGGCGGCTGGTCGTCCCCGCGTATAAAAATGTAATCGACCTTGTGCACGGAGCGGGCAAAACGTTTTTGCTGCACTCCTGCGGCAATATATTCGGCGTCATGGACGATCTCATCGCCGCCGGTATCGACGCCAAACACTCGAACGAAGACGAGATCGCGCGTTTCCCCGTCTGGGTCGAGCGATATGGCGATAAAATCGGCAATTTCGGAGGTATCGACACCGACGCGGTGTGCAGATTATCATACCCGGAAATGAAAGAGTACATCCTTGAGGTAATAGCGAAGTGCACCGGTCACGGCGGGTTCGCATTCTCTTCGGGCAACTCGATCCCGGGATATGTGCCGGTTAATGGGTTTCTGTATATGAACCGCATTGTACGCGAATACAGGGGCGATGTGCTGCCGGATTTCTTAAAACAAATATAACGGCAGACTGATAAACACACTTCCGGTAAATGTCAAATGATGCAAATGATTGAATATTACTATTGACAACCCTGTCCGCGCTGCGGTATAATTACCGATAATGGCAGCGAAAGCTGTAACGAACGACTTTATTAAGCGAAGGGGTATATTTTATGTCAAGAAACTTGAAAATCGTACTGCTTCTCATCGCAATGATTGCGGTATTCACCGTCGCGGCGAGCGCAAAAGTCTTTGTTATCGACAACATGGACGATTCGTCGAAGTGGACAGGCAACGGCGGCGCGGTGCAGGAAACAGAGAATATCAAAGAAGGCACCGGAGCGGTCAGGGCTAATAACAGCACGCTGCTTCAGATTCAAAGGAAATTCGATACGCCCATGGACTTGTCCGCGTATGAAGACAACGGTGTGATCAGCGTTTGGGTCTATATCGACAACGTTGATACCTTTGAAACAAAAGATAACTCGCTCGAATTTACCTCCAGCGGTACTTGCGATGTGGAAGAAAGCTGCATTACGCTCGACAACGATCTGTTTGAGCAGGGTTGGAACCACCTCCTGTTTACAATGGACGATTTTGCGTCATACGACGCAAACTGGTCGGCTATCAACTTCATTCGCGCGTATAAATTCGTGAACGGCGCGAACTATTGGATTTGGGACGATATAAAAATCGGTCTGGAGTCCGACTTCGGCATGGGCAAGGTGAAGATCACAAACAAAGCCTCGCTCGTGGAAGGTTTTGACGACCCCGCCGCGTTCACCGTCGATACCGCGAATGCTGTCGAGGGTACAGGCTGCGCGACCGCTTCCGCTCCCTCGGATGTTATGACAATCTCGCGCAAATACGACAAGCCCATCGACCTGAGCCGCATAAAGGATAACGGTTACGTTTATGTGTGGATTTACGTTGAAAACGCCGCCGCGCTGCGCACAAACGACGGACAGCTCGAGCTGACAAGCTCGGGTAAAAGCGACGTAAATGAGCTGGGCTGGACACTTCCCAAAGAAGTGACATTTAAGGACGGCTGGAACGAGATACTGCTCAAGGTCGATCCGAAAACCGAATGCGATCTGTCCGCTGTGAATTATATGCGTCTGTATATGTTTACCGACAGCGAAAACACCATTAAGATAGACAGGCTGATGGCAGGTGTCGGCGAAGATTTCGGCATCATGCCCGAAACCGAGCCGGTCACAGAAGCTCCCGCCACAACCGAAGCGGCGACAAACGCCGTCGATACCACCACCGCCGCGGACGGAACCACCGCTCCGGCGGAAGCAAACGGAGAGAACCCCGCTTCAGCTAATTATGGAGTTTATATTATCATCGGCGCGGCGGTTCTTGTGGTTATAATTGTAGTGGTTATAATTGTTGCGAACGGCAATAAAAAGAAAAGCAAATAAACATACATAATCTCGGGGAACGGCTGTAGCCGTTCCCCGAAACT